>NZ_JBHULV010000015.1:0-64072 GCF_042684645.1 Pedobacter alpinus | reverse complement strand
ATAACTGTAAATCAATTAGTTAATAATTCCGTTTTACGAAATCGGAAATTGTTCGGACAGATATGACTCAGATTAAAAAACCGTTTCCAAAGCTGGAAACGGTTTTTTTGTTTTATAAAGAAATATTCTTTCTGTTCATAATTTGCTATTTTAGCTGATAGCCAAATCAATAGCTAAATATGTTAAAATTTATACTCTCACTTTATTTTAGCTTTATAACAATTACTTCTTTTGCGCAAGAAATCAATTATAAAAAGCAAGTTCAAAATGTAATCAGCTCTAAGCTAAATGATGAGCAAAAGGTGGATAGCTTGTTTAGCATTGCCATAAAATTTTATAAAAAAGAACCTGATGTATCTTTAAAAATTGCTGACCAGTTTTATGAAATTGCTGAGAGCAATAAATATAGCAATGGCTTGGGTAGCTTTTGGTATCTAAAATCAAGAATTGAAGAAAGACAGGGGAATATTAATATTGCAAAAGATTTTAATTATAAAGCTATTGGTTTATTAAAAGATTCAACAAAACTAAGTGCGGCATACAGTTTCCAAAGCTGGATATTTAGAAGGTTGAGTTTAAAAGAAAAATCAATTGAATACGGAATAAAAGGAGTTGAAATTGCAGAAGCGCTTAACAATTATAACCTTATATACAACGCTTACAATAATATTGCAGCATTGTACGTGGGTGAAAGAGATTATGTTTTAGCCAGAAAGTATCATCTCCTATGTTCTAAGTATGCAAAGCTATCGGGGAATAAAAGTAAAATAGCAGCCAATTTAGGTAACCTTGGAATTGTTAGTTTAAGAGAAAAAAAGTACGATGAAGCTATTGCTTACCATAAACAATCTCTTAAGGTTTTTAAGGAACTAAAAGATAGCTCGGAAATTGCATTTGTTTACAACGATTTGGGTGCTACATATTCTCAAAAAGGAGATCAGGTAAATGGGATAAAATATTTAAGAGAAAGTATAAGGCTTAGAGAAAAAATGAAAGAGAGTAATGAGCTTGCTTATACTTACAATTATTTGGGTGAAGCATATAATTACGCTGGTAATTTTAAAGAAGCAGAAAAATGGATTAAGAAAGCATTAGCATTTGCCGTTGAAATTAACAACACTAAGCAAAATTTTGAGGCATTAGAAAGTGTCTCAAATTTTTATGCATCTAATAAAAAATTAGATTCTGCTTATAAATATCTTAATTTATATAAAACCTTTGGCGATTCTTTAAGGAAAATAGATAATGCTTTGGCCATTAATGAATTGACTACCAGATTTGAAACAGAGAAAAAAGACCAAGAAATTAAACTTTTAAGCAAAGATAAAGAACTTCAA
Organism: Pedobacter alpinus; assembly: GCF_042684645.1. Classification (NCBI taxonomy): domain Bacteria; kingdom Pseudomonadati; phylum Bacteroidota; class Sphingobacteriia; order Sphingobacteriales; family Sphingobacteriaceae; genus Pedobacter; species Pedobacter alpinus. Next base: position 62,735 of record NZ_JBHULV010000015.1, on the reverse strand, counting down.
AAAGCGGAGATAAAAAATAAAAATTACCTATTGTTATTTATAGGATTTATAGCAATAGCTATAATTTCTATTGGATTATTTATTATTTACAAGCGTAAAGCCAATGAAAAACTGAATTTGCAAAAGGAAATTATTAAACAACAAGATTTAGCAACAAAGGCAGTATTAGAAGCAGAAGAAAAGGAGCGAAGACGTATTTCTGGTGATTTACATGATGGTGTTGGGCAAATGCTTTCAGCATCATTGTTAAATTTGAATCATTTTATTGCTTCTGTAAAAGACAAGCTATCTGCTAGCGAAGAGGAAAAGGCGAAAACTACTATTTCATTGGTAACAGAGTCTTATGATGAAATGAGAAGTGTGTCTCATCAAATGATGCCAAATGCCTTATTGAAATCGGGTTTAAGTACTGCAATTAGAGAGTTTTTGAATAAAATTGAAAGTGATGATTTAAAAATTAATTTATCAATTAATGGACTAAATCAAAGGTTGGATGAACAAACTGAAACTGTGATGTACCGTATTGTGCAAGAATGCGTAAACAATATTATTAAACACGCAAACGCTAACCAAATTACCATTCAAATAAATAAGGATGCTGAGGCTATAAGCTGTACAATTGAAGATAATGGATTAGGTTTTGATAAAACAATAAGTGTAAAAGGAGTTGGTTTATCAAATATAGAATCTAGGATTTCATTTTTAAAAGGAGAGGTTGAAATAGATTCTGCTTTAGGAAAAGGAACTTTGGTAAGTATTTATATACCTTTAAATTCTGATTAAAAATTTAGAAGATGTGAAGGGATTTGTTTTTACCAATAGGTTTTTACAATTTTAGGGATGAACAAAATTTTGCTGCTGCTTTTAACCATCTTTCTTTTTTCTTGTGCTCCAAAAGTTACGCAAAGAGGTAAAGCTTCTTATTACGCCGATAAGTTTAACGGTAGAAAAACAGCTTCAGGCGAAAAATTTAGAAATTCTAAACTAACAGCTGCGCATAAAACATTACCGTTTGGTACAAAAGTAAAAGTGACTAACCTTAAAAACGGTAAAACCGTTAAGGTGAGGATAAATGATAGAGGACCATTTGTTGCAGGCCGTATAGTTGATCTTTCTAAAAAAGCAGCTCGTAAAATAAATATGGATAAAGAAGGAGTGGGGAATGTGGTAATTAAATATAAACAGATCAAATAAATTGGTTTTCAATGTTTTATCCAATTTAAAACTAGCCCAACTTATTTAACCCCAATTTCTCAGCAACTTCATTCAAATCTTTTACCACAGCGTCAATTAAAGGAATTCCACTTATCTTACGTTCTTTCTCTGCTATCAATTCTGGTTCACCAGGGATAATTACTTTTTGATTTTCATTAATTGGTTTCGCATTTTTAAAACGCTCAATCCAATTATCCATATTGGCTTTAAAATCTTCAATCGGGCGGAAACCATCTACTCGCATTGCACCTAAAAAATGTCCTAAACCTTCGCCAGGTTGGTTAGGTAACGGATCCATAAAAGCTACAAAAGGAGGTGCCCAAGGCCCATAACTAGCACCAGATAACACTGCTGATAAAATATCAACGGTAGCACTTAAGCCAAAACCCTTGTGGCTTCCATGTTCTCTGTCAGAACCTAAAGGCAATAAAGAACCACCATTTTTTAAATCAGCAGGATGCAAGGCTGCATTTCCATCTTTATCCTGAATCCAACCTTCGGGTACATTTTTACCTTGGCGTTGTGCAATTTCTAATTTGCCATTTGCGGCTGTAGAAGTTGCCATATCAACCACAACTGGTGCATGTTTACCTGCCGGGAAGGCATAACAAATTGGATTTGTCCCCAACATTCTTTCGCTTGAAAAAGTTGGTGCTACTAATGGACTAGCATTAGTCAACGCATAACCAATCATGTCTTTTTCTACAGCCATTAATGCATGGTATCCTGCAATACCAAAATGGTTAGAGTTTTTAACCGCTACCCAGCCAGAACCATATTTTTCTGCTTTTTCAATTGCCACTTTCATTGCAAATGGCGCAACAACTAATCCTAAACCAGCATCACCATCAATAGTAGCCGTTGTGGCAGTTTCGTATACAATTCTAATATTTGGAGTAGCGTTAATTCTTTTCTTTTCCCATAACCTCACATAGCCTGTTAAACGAGCAACACCATGCGAATCTATTCCACGTAAATCTGCCTTAATTAATACATTTGCTGCTAATTGAACATGTTCATTAGAACAGCCCATTTTTTTAAATACAGATTCGGTGAAATTTCTAAGTGTTTCTTCTGAAAATATAAGGTATTCCATTATTGATTAGTATTGTATTGCTTTTTACTTTTTATTTAGTACAAAATACTAAACTTAAAATCCAGCGGATTAAAGTTCTCTATTAATTCTTTAATAAAATCATCGCCATATTTAACATAAAATAAAGCAAAATTCTCTTTACGTTCTTGCAAGCCGCCACCAGGAAAAAGTTGTTTTTTGACGTTTTCAATATCACTCATGGCTTCGTTATGATTTCTTTTATCGGCTCGCATTAGCTTTTTTTCTAAACTATCCATTGCTTTTTTTAAGCGAACTTCCACAGCTTCGGCACTTGGTTTAAGGGTTGAATCAATTTTAGAAACTCTGTTTTTTAAATTATTAAAAACTTGTTCAATTTGTTGCCATTCAGTCTCTAAATCTAATTGATGAGTTGTATGGTTTTGAACATAAGTTTTCTTTAATTCATCCGTGGCTGTGAAAACATCTTCAAAACTTAAGCCTAATTTATTCAACTTATTTAAAGCTTGCTCATTTGCTAGAATGGCTGAGTTTCTTAGAATGAGTAAAGGGAAATCAACTTTATAGAAATCGAAATTTGATTTAAGTTGTAGCCAATAAGCTATTTCGCCGCCACCACCAATGTAAGCCAAGTTAGGTAAAATCACTTCTTGATAAAGCGGACGCATCACCACATTTGGACTGAATTTTTCTGGGTGATTTTGAATTTCTACTTTTAATTCGGCTTCAGAAAATGAAATTTCCGAATTTAAAACCTGATATTTTCCCTCTTCAAAAACAATACGTTCTCGTAAATCATCAGTTAGATAAAAGAAATTAATTTCTCGTGGATTTACTTGTGCATGAATGCCAATATGTTCTAATGCGGCACTGCTTTTTGTGATTTGCTCAAAGCTATTTTGCGCTATAATATCTTGAGTAATGATGGGCACAAATTCTTGTTTTAAAACTTTATCATCAGCATCGATAATCACCAACCCAAATTCGCCAAATAATTCATTCGCTAAATATCGCGTTGCATCTGATAATTTATCATAGTGAGTATAGGCTTTAGTAACTATTTCGCCAAGTTTTTGTGCGTTCGCAGAAATTCCTAAAATGCCTTTATACTCATTTAATGTTTGAATAAAAGTTTTAGTATTCAATCTACCAGTTGCTCCGGAGGCGTTCATTTTCCAGCTAATTTTTTTTTCTCCTATATAAGTATGGTTAATCTCTTCAAAATCATGATCTTCTGTCGCCATCCAATAAACAGGAACAAAATTTTTATCAGGAAAGCTTTTTTTAAGTTCTTTGGCTAAATTAATAGCACTTACAATTTTGAAGATGAAATATAACGGACCGGTAAAGATATTTAGCTGATGCCCAGTAGTAATTGTATAGGTGTTTTCCGCTTTAAGCGATTGAATATTCTCTTTTAATAATTGACTTTGATTAAGAATGTTTTGATATTGCTTTTCTAAAACTGAGACTAAGTTTTTTCTATTTCCTGAGAATTTCCTTTCTGAGATGATTTTTTCAAAGCTTTTTAAATCTGGAAATTGATTGATGAAAGGTTTTATCTTTTCATCATGATTTAATAAGCGAGTTACCGTTGAAGAAAAACATCGCGTTTGCGCATAATCAATATATTGTACTTTCATCCTTAAAAACGAAAATAGCCAAAATTCAACATCTTGGCTATTTTCATTAACTATTTTACAATTGTACCATAAAGGTCGAAGTCTTCTGCTCTATCTATTGTAGCATTTACAAAACTTCCTGGGGTAGCATAATTGTCTTTTGCCTCAATTAAAACTTCATTATCAACTTCTGGAGAGTCAAATTCTGTTCTTCCAACAAAATAATCACCTTCTTTTTTATCAATCAAAACTTTATAAGTATTACCTACTTTTTGCTGATTCAAATCGAAAGAAATGCCTTGCTGAATTTCCATGATGTCTTCCACACGTTGTTGTTTTACTTCTTCAGGTACATCATCTACTAAATCATAGGCATGTGTTTTTTCTTCGTGAGAGTAAGTGAAACAGCCTAATCTATCAAATCGGGTTTCTGCTACCCAATCTTTCATTTGGCTAAAATCGTCTTCTGTTTCGCCTGGGTAACCGCAAATTAAAGTAGTACGCATGGCAATATTTGGTACTTTATCTCTAATTTTATTTACCAAATCCACAGTTTTTTGCTTTGTTGTTCCTCTGCGCATAGATTGCAACATCGGATCTGAAATATGTTGCAAAGGCATATCCAAATACTTACAAATATTAGAACGTTCGTTCATTACATCTAAAATATCCATCGGAAAACCAGAAGGATAAGCATATTGTAAACGAATCCATTCTATTCCATCAACATCAGAAAGATTACGCATTAAATCTGCTAATTTTCTTTCATTGTATAAATCTAAGCCGTAATAGGTTAAATCTTGAGCAATTAAAATTAGTTCTTTTGTTCCATTTTTTGCTAAGAATTTTGCTTGTTTCACCAAATCTTCCATCGGTGTAGAAAGGTGTTTTCCTCGCATTAAAGGAATAGCACAAAAAGAACATGGACGGTTACAACCTTCTGCAATTTTAAAATATGCAAAGTGCGAAGGTGTAGTTAACATTCTTTCACCCAAAAGTTCATGCTTATAATCGGCACCTACTTTGCTTAGTAAGTGTTGTAAATCATTTGTTCCAAACCAAGCATCAACATTAGTAATCTCGGCAGAAAGTTCTGGCGTGTATCTTTCAGATAGACAACCTGTAACAATCACTTTTCCTACTTTACCTTGGTCTTTTAATTCGCTGTATTGTAATATAGTGTCAATAGATTCCTGTTTAGCGTTATCAATAAAGCCGCAAGTGTTAATTACTACAATATCATTTGCCAGTACATTATTTGCCTCATGTACTACATCTATTTGATTTCCTTTTAATTGTCCCATTAACACTTCAGAATCGTACGTGTTTTTTGAGCAACCTAATGTGATAACGTTAACGCGAGGGGGTGTAATTATAGACTTATTGGGTTTTACTTTCATGCTTTATATTTTTTTGGTGTGATTCCATAGATTTTAGGATTCCACCGATTCTTTTTGTTGTTGGGTGATTACATTGATTATTGGATTTCACTGATTCTTTTTTTTGTTGGGTGATTACGTTGATTTCAGGATTTCACAGATTCTTGTATTGTTAGTTATGATTTTGTGTTGTTAATTTGATAGTCTTTTAACTTCACAACTAGAATTTCCGAAATTCACAAGAAGACCGGTTTTACTTTTGCTGGCTTTTAAATAAGAGAGTAATTGTGTTTGAAATAGTTTTGGTTGAATACCGGTAACTGCTTTTATTTCGAGTATAACTTTGCCTTCTATGTAGAAATCGCATCGGAATGTTCCAATGAATTTATTTTTGAAATATACATAGAATTCTTTCTCACACTCAAATTTTAAACCTTCACTTTCTAATTGTATAATTAATGCTTTAGAATAAATTTTCTCTAAATAACCCGGACCTAATTCTTTATGAACCTCATAGCAACAACTGATAATTTTATAAGTTAAAGGATCATTATTAGCATTAGTTTCTATTTCCATTTTAAATTATTTAGCAACAACCCAAAACCCAACATTATAAAAATTGTCGGTAAAATCTGTGAAATCAACCAAAAAATCTTATCCTCCAAACAAACTATCCACAAACTCTTTTTTATTAAACAATTGCAAGTCGGTCATTTTTTCTCCAACACCAATATATTTAACCGGAATTTTAAACTGATCTGAAATTCCGATTACTACACCACCTTTAGCAGTTCCGTCTAGTTTTGTAAGTGCTAAAGCATTTACATCAGTGGCTTGGGTAAATTGTTTGCATTGTTCAATTGCATTTTGGCCAGTAGAAGCATCCAATACTAAAAGAATTTCATGTGGTGCACCAGGAACCACTTTTTGCATAACATTTTTAATTTTGGTTAACTCATTCATTAACCCAATTTTATTATGTAAACGGCCGGCAGTATCAATAATAGCCACATCTTCATTATTTGCCACCGCAGATTGTAAAGTATCGAAAGCAACAGAGGCAGGATCTGCATTCATGCCTTGCGAAACCACTCTAACATCAGCTCTTTTACCCCATAGTTGAATTTGTTCAACAGCGGCTGCTCTAAAAGTATCGGCAGCACCAATCACTACTTTTTGTCCGGCTTGTTTTAATTGATAGGCTAATTTCCCAATAGTTGTAGTTTTACCTACACCATTTACACCAACAACCATAATTACATAAGGTTTATGATCGGTATAATTAAAGTTTTCAAAATCGGTACTGTTGTTCTCTTCTAACAAAGCCTGTACTTCTTCCCTTAAAATATTATTAAGTTCAGATGTGTTTATGTATTTGTCTTTAGCAACTCTTTTTTGAACCCTATCAACAACCTTTAATGTAGTACTTACGCCAACATCTGCATTAACTAAAATCTCTTCTAAATCGTCTAAAACATCATCATCTACTGTTGATTTTCCAATTACAGCTTTGTTAATTTTAGTAAAAAAGTTATCCTTAGTTTTTTCTAAACCTTTGTCTAAAGCTTCTTGCTCTTCGGCGGTTTTTTCTTTCTTCTTGAAGAAATCAAATAATCCCATAGTGATAAAATTAAACAAAAAAAGCCATCCCAATAGGACGGCTAAATATTTTAATATTTGAACTCAATTATACGCTTTCTTTTGCTACAGTAATCGCATCTTTAATGTGATCATTGTGAGCAATAGTTTCTTTAAATGAGTAAGCACCAGTTTTTGGTGATTTTACCATTGTTATAACTTTAGAGTATTCTTTACCAGTACCGGTTTTTAGTGTTGCAACTACTTTCTTTGCCATGTTTTAATTTTTTTATGCTACAGAATAGCTAACAATTACTTAATTTCTTTGTGTAGAGTAACTTTTCTAAGTACTGCGTTAAATTTCTTAACTTCCAGTCTCTCAGGAGTGTTTTTACGATTTTTTGTAGTGATATATCTAGAAGTTCCAGGCATTCCACTTTCCTTATGTTCGGTACATTCTAAAATTACCTGAACTCTGTTTCCTTTCTTAGCCATTATTTAAGCGGTATTGAATTCTTTAAATTAAATAGATCCTTTATTAATGAATCTTGTGATAGCTTCGGTTATACCGATTTTGTTAATTGTTTTGATTGCAGACGTTGAAACCTTTAAAGTTATCCAACGGTCTTCATCTGGAAGGTAAAAACGTTTCATCTGTAAGTTTGGATAAAACTTACGTTTTGTTTTTGAGTTAGAGTGCGAAACTCTATTACCTACCATTGTTGCTTTTCCTGTTAAATCACAAATTCTTGACATGACTGTATATGTTGTTTTCTATTAAAGCTCAGTTTTACAAAGAGTTTGCAAATATCACAAAAATCTTTTAAAACCGCAAAGGTTTTTAAGAAAAAATAAAATTATATTAACAATGTTTGTTTAGGTCGTTTTACAGCAGTTTTTTGTGATTTTCACTTATCATTTTTTGATTTTAATTTGTGAATTAGAAACTCAAATTAGCTATATGTGATGCCAATTATTAGTCGTCTTTTACCCAAACTTAAGTTTAATTGATGTGTTATTGCAACAAAAAAATGTTTTTTTTAAAATAAAACTCCTAAATTCATCGCTCAAACCCAAATTATATAATTTCATGAATTTTAATATTGCATCTTTTGAGGAATATAAATTAGCGTATCAAAAAAGTGTTGAACAGCCTGAAGAGTTTTGGGCAGAAATTGCAGAAAACTTTACTTGGAGGAAAAAGTGGGACAAAGTTTTAGACTGGGATTTTAAAGGGCCGAATATTGAATGGTTTAAAGGTGCAAAACTTAACATTACCGAAAACTGTTTAGATAGACATTTAGCTGATAGAGGCGACCAACCTGCAATTATATGGGAACCTAATGACCCGTCAGAACATCACAGAATATTAACTTATAAACAATTGCACCAAAAGGTTTGCCTTTTTGCCAATGTTTTAAAAAATAATGGTGTAAAAAAGGGAGATAGGGTATGTATATATATGCCTATGATTCCTGAGCTAGCTATTGCAGTTTTGGCTTGTGCAAGAATTGGTGCTATACATTCAGTTGTTTTTGGAGGTTTTTCTGCTCAATCAATTGCAGATAGAATTAAAGACGCCCAGTGTGAAATGGTAATTACTGCCGATGGTGGTTTTAGAGGTACAAAAGATATTCCATTAAAAAATGTGATTGACGATGCTTTGGTACAATGCCCATCAGTAAAAACGGTAATTGTTTTAACAAGAACTCGTACACCAATATCAATGATTAAAGGGCGTGATAAATGGTGGCAAGATGAGATAAATAAAGTAGAAACTTTAGGTTTGATAGATTGCGAACCAGAAGAAATGGATGCCGAAGATGAATTGTTTGTTCTTTATACATCAGGTTCAACTGGTAAACCTAAAGGAGTTGTTCATACAACAGCTGGCTATATGGTTTATGCAGCTTATACTTTCCAAAATGTTTTTCAATACCAACCAAAAGATGTTTATTTCTGTACAGCAGATATTGGTTGGATAACTGGACATTCGTATATAATTTACGGTCCGTTAGCACAAGGAGCTACTACTTTAATGTTTGAAGGTGTACCAACTTACCCAGATGCAGGTAGATTTTGGGACATTGTAGATAAATTTAAAGTAAATGTTTTATACACAGCGCCAACAGCTATTCGTTCTTTAATGCAATCTGGTTTAGATTATGTGAAGGATAAAGATTTATCGTCTTTAAAAGTGTTGGGATCTGTTGGCGAACCTATAAATGAAGAAGCTTGGCATTGGTATAATGATCATATTGGGAAAGGTAAATGCCCAATTGTTGATACTTGGTGGCAAACAGAAAACGGTGGGATTTTAATTTCTCCAATTGCAAATGTTACTCCTACAAAACCTTGTTATGCTACCCTTCCTTTACCAGGAGTTCAGCCAGTTTTAGTTGATGAAAACGGGAAAGTGATAGAAGGGAATGGCGTTTCAGGAAATCTTTGTATTAAGTTTCCATGGCCGGGAATGTTACGTACCACTTACGGAGACCATGAACGCTGTCGCCAAACTTATTTTTCTACTTACGAGAATATGTACTTTACAGGTGATGGTTGTTTAAGAGATGAAGATGGTTATTACAGAATTACGGGTAGGGTAGATGATGTAATTAATGTATCGGGACATAGAATTGGAACTGCGGAAGTAGAAAATGCAATTAATATGTTTACTGATGTGGTAGAATCTGCGGTGGTGGGTTATCCACATGAAATTAAGGGGCAAGGGATTTATGCTTACGTGATTTTAAATAAAGAATCTGAAGATGAGGAATTAACTCGTAAAGATATTGCAATGACGGTGAGCAGAATTATTGGTGCAATTGCAAGACCGGATAAAATACAGTTTGTGAAAGGTTTGCCTAAAACGCGTTCTGGTAAAATTATGAGAAGGATTTTAAGGAAAATTGCTGAAGGCGATATGGGAAGTGTAGGAGATACTTCAACACTTTTAGACCCAACGGTTGTAGATGAAATTATAACTGGAAAGCTTTAAAATAGAGTTAAGATGCTAGAATCAAGAGTGAAGATTTGAACGACTCTTGATTCTTGGTTATCTATGTATTGTTTCTTAAAACGAGAGTAAAGACTCGTGAATTGTTCTTGATTCTTGCTTCTTCTTATCTTACTGCTTAAAAAACTGGCATGATGCTTGGGTTAACCTAAACAGTTAATCTATTATTAAACATTTAAAATAAAACATCATGGATAAGTTAGAATTTAAAGGAACGTGGAACGAAGTTAAAGGAAAAGCAAAACAAGCTTACGCAGATTTAACCGATGACGATTTACTTTACGAAGAAGGAAAAGCTGATGAAACCTTAGGTAAAATTCAGAATAAAACTGGCAAAACAAGAGACGAAGTTGTTGATTGGATTAAAGGTTTATAAGAAAATATAATTCTTAAAAAAAACCTCAAAACTGTAATAGTTTTGAGGTTTTTTTGTGACCATTTTTTTGGAATGTAAAAAATTTGAATCCTTTAAACTTAAGGGTGAAATTTTTTTATCTGCGAAACACAATTGTGAGCTAAATATTTTAAAATAAAACAGCAGAAAATAATTTTTTGGCATTCACTTTGATAATGATTAAATGTCTTTGCATAAAAGACATTTCATACGTTTAGGTTTAGGTTTAGTAAAAAAGGAAACGCCCATCGTTTCCTTTTTTCTTTTACATTGAATTTTAGTCCTACATCAAAACTTGTAATATTCCCATAATTAAAAATTGAAATGAAGAGATAATTTGCTTTAGGGATGGTAATGATATTCTTTATTCGTTTAGGATAAAAACACATAACCACCGGGGTAGTGTAAAGCCTTGTAAAACGCCTACAACTACTTACCAAACAACAAATCGGGGTTGCTTAAATACTGATTATAAATTAGTAAAAGTTTGTATTTAGATACATAAGCTGATACAGTATCATTTTTCTTAACCAATATGTATTGCTCCTTAATTAATGAAGGATTATCCAAAAGTATTTTCCGTAGGTTGGTGAAGTTTACAATCTCAAAATTAGTTTCCATTATTTCGGTAGCAGTTCTAATATCATAAGCTTCAAAATCTTTTAGCAAGGTGCGTAGTTTTTTTAATTCTATAATACCTTTTATATTGCTATTATCATCTATTACTGGAACAACTGCATGTTCATGTACAGAAAAATGTTCAATAATATTTCTTAAGGTTGCGTTTTCGTTTACAAAGTTATTAACGGGGTCAATAATATCATTCAAATTGATGTGGTTGACAATAAATTTCTCCATTTTTAGGGTGCTATGCCCAACTTTTATTAACGGATTTCTTTGCTCGAAGTAACTTTTAAAAGCGTAAGCTATCGCGGTTACAATCATCAAGGGTACTATAATGGCATAGCTTTGTGTCGTATCTGCAATTAAAAAAATAGCAGTTACTGGTGCCCGCATTACGCAAGCAAAAGTTGCAGCCATACCGAGAAAAATAAATGTATTTGGAGCTAAACCCAACACATCTCCGGATATTAAAAAAACAGCCTTAAAAATTAAATAGCCCATTAAACCGCCAGCCACCAAAGAAGGTGCAAAATAGCCTCCTTCGCCACCAGCGGCCAAACTTAAACCTGTAGTAATTGGCCTTAAAAGCAGTAAAATAAACAGTAATATGATCCCGTTAAAAGGCTGAAAAATAGAATTTGCAAGTACAGAATTATTCCATAATAATGGTTCTTCGCCGTGTAAAAGTTTATTGATAGAAACATAACCTTCACCATATAGCGGAGGGAAAAAATAAATAAGTGCGCCTAAAATTGCGCCTCCAGTTAAAGCAATTACGTAAGGGTTTCCTAATCGGGCTAAATGCCGATAACAAAAACTATAAGATTTAACCATATAATTAGCAGTTAACATTCCTGCAACGCCAATAATTAAAACATAAGGTAAACTATGGTAAGAAAAATTATCAATATGAGCATCAAAACGTAAGTTTTCGCCCATAATTAGTTCAAATAGAATTTTACCTGTAGCAGATGAAATCAATAAAGGGACTAATAATGAAGCACTAAAACTGGGCATTACAACTTCAAGAGCAAATAAAAACCCACCAATAGGTGCATTATACATGGCTGATATGCCAGAAGCTGTACCGCAACCAATCAATAATGTTCTTAATTGATAAGGCAAACCCAATTTTTTGCCTAAGTTAGAACCAATGGAAGCACCAGATGTTATTACAGCCGACTCCATTCCAGAGCTACCTCCAAAACCAATGGTAATGCCGGCACTAATTACTTTGGTGTAAATAAGTTTGAATTTGATGTAAGATTGATGGTTTTCTATAGCATCAATTACGCTGCGCATCCCTTTAAAGTAGCTCAGCTTTTTAAAAGCTGTATGGTTTAAAATAGTTACCAAAAGCAAACCAACTAAGGGTGTTAAAAAAAGCATATAACCCGGAAAAAAACTAACTGCATAATTTTCTATTCCGTAAGTAATTTGTTTAATTAAAATAGCCGCTAAACCAACTGTTAATCCAACTAAAATACTTAGAATTATTACCGTGAAATTTTTGTTTTTTTGCTCTTCAACAATGCTCCTAAATTTTGTCCTTAGCTTTTTTAACTTTGTATTTCTATAAGTAATGTTTTTAAGCATAATTTAAAATTATACAAAATAAATACCAATGAGTAAGAAACCAAGAATTTTAGTGGTAAATGATGACGGAATTACTGCGCCAGGCATTAAAGCGTTAATAGAAGTGGCAAAAGAATTAGGTGATGTTACTGTTGTAGCACCAGATAGTCCGCAATCTGGAATGGGACATGCAATTACCATTGGCAAACCTTTACGTTTAGATAAAGTGAATTTATACGAAGGTGTAGAAATGTACAAATGTTCTGGCACACCGGTAGATTGTGTTAAATTGGCTGTAAATAAAGTTTTTAAAGGTCAAAAGCCCGATTTGTGTATATCAGGTATTAACCATGGTTTAAACAATTCTATTAATGTAATTTATTCTGGTACCATGTCGGCAGCGGTAGAAGGTGCTATAGAAAGTATTCCTTCTATTGGTTTTTCTTTAGATGATTATACTTGGGATGCCAATTTTGAAGATTGCAAAAAATACATCAAAGAAATTTGCTTGCAAGTAATGAAAAACGGATTGCAACAAGGCACTTTATTAAATGTAAATTTCCCTAACAATAGCCAACCTATTAAAGGCATTAAAATATGCCGACAAGCAAATGCTAAATGGGCAGAAGACTTTGAAGAGCGCCAAGACCCTTACAAACGCAATTATTACTGGTTAACAGGTGTTTTTCAAAATAATGATAAAGGCGAAGATTCCGATGTTTGGGCCTTAAATAATCATTACGTTTCTGTTGTCCCGGTTCAGTTTGATATGACGGCGCACCATGCTATTTCTTCACTTAACCAATGGACATTTGATGTTTAAGAAAGATACTGTTTGGCTGGGTTTAGGTGCTGGATTGTTTTTTCCGGCGGTAGCATTTTTTATAGTCGAGGTGATCAAAAAAAATATAATTTTTTTGCGAAAAGACGATTTGCTGTACATAGGTTGTGTTGCTATAAACATGCTTTTATTAAAATATGCCTATAAAAAAGACATGGAACTTACTGCTAAAGGAGTAATATCTGCAACTTTTATCTGCGCATTTATTTTCTTTTTCTATAAGTTTAATAAGTAGGAAATGGAACCACAGAATCAATCAGGATATTTAGAATTTGAGCCTATTTTGCATCTTATTCAAGAAGCAAAAAGGCGTGTTTATGCAAAAATAAATGCAGAATTGGTACTGTTGTATTTCAATGTGGGCAAAATTGTTTCTGAAAAAATTGAAAGTGCTAATTGGGGAGAAGACACTGTTAATCAATTGGCTAAATTTATCTTATCCTATTATCCAGAATTATCGGGTTTTAATAGAAGAGGTTTGTATAGAATGAGGCAATTTTATGAAACCTACGGTGTAAATTCTGAATGCTTTTTATTATGGGTTTCGATAAGTAATTCAAAAGTGTCGCCAGCGGCGACACTTTTGGAAAATTCTGATTTTAAGGAAGATATAAAAGTGTCGCCGACAGCGACACAATTAGAAAAGCATGATTTATTTCTGAAAAATCTACTGTTAAAAATTTCTTGGACAAACCATTTAGAGATATTTTCGAGCAACAAAAAAGCAGAAGAAATTCTGTTTTACACTTTAATGTCTGAAAAAGAAAGTTGGAGTAAAGAACAACTAAGAAGACAAATTAAAACTGCAACTTTTGAAAGAACTATGCTATCAAAACAGCAAAATTTAAAAAACACAAACAGTATTGCTCAAATAACAAACAACCTTTTTAAAGATCCATATATTTTCGAGTTTCTTAATCTTCCAGAAAATCATAATGAGAAGGATTTTGAGAAAGCAATTATTCAAAATCTTCAAAAGTTTATTTTAGAGGTTGGTAAAGGCTTTACTTATATGGGTAATCAATATCGCTTGCAAATAGGAAATAAAGATTACTATACAGATTTGTTGTTTTATCACAGAGATTTAGAATGTCTGATTCTGTTCGAACTAAAAATCGAAGATTTTGCACCTGAATTTTTAGGGAAACTTAATTTTTATTTAGAAGCTTTAGATAGGGATGTAAGAAGACCTCATGAAAAACCTAGTATTGGAATTTTGTTGTGTAAAGGAAAAGATACCGAAGTGGTAGAATATTCTTTAGCTAGAAACATGAGTCCCGCTATTATTGCTGATTATGAAACTAAATTGATTGATAAAAAGGTTTTAGTTGAAAAAATCAATCAATTGACAGAACTGTTTGAATCTAAAATTTGATAAGTAGAGATGACAAATAAATAGGATGCCGCTTCAATCCTTAACGTAAGCTATCCAAAAAGTCTATACTTTTAAAAAATGTCTCATTACTAAATACTCATTACTCAATACTAAAACCATGAAATACTACATCATAGCCGGCGAAGCTTCAGGAGATTTACACGGATCTAACCTGATGAAAACATTAAAAGAGGTGGATAACGAAGTTGAATTTAGATTTTACGGTGGCGATTTAATGCAAGCGCAAGGCGGTACTTTAGTAAAGCATTACGCCGATATGGCTTTTATGGGTTTTTTAGAAGTGGCAATTAATTTAAGAACCATATTAAAAAACATGGCTAAATGTAAAACAGATGTTTTACAATACCAGCCAGATGTTTTGATTTTGATCGATTTCCCCGGCTTTAATCTTAAAATAGCCAAATTTGCTAAAGCACAGGGCATAAAAGTATGTTATTATATTTCGCCAAAAGTGTGGGCTTGGAACCAAAAAAGAGTTCTCAAAATAAAGCGTGACGTAGATAAAATGTTCTGTATTTTACCTTTCGAGGTAGATTTTTACAATAAATGGGGAATGCAGGTAGATTACGTTGGCAACCCATTACTAGATGCTATTGAAGCTTTTAAACCTAACCTAAATTTTAAAAAGGATTATCAGCTTACAGAAAAACCTATTATTGCGTTGTTGCCGGGAAGTAGAAAACAAGAACTTAAATATATTTTGCCAGATATGTTAAGCGTGGTGGATAAATTTCCAAACCATCAATTTGTTATTGCTGGTGCGCCATCATTTAACAAGGAATTTTATCAAGAATATTTACAAACATTAAATATTCCTATAGTTTTTAACGCCACTTACGATTTATTATTGAACGCTGAAGCTGCCTTAGTAACATCAGGAACTGCAACTTTAGAAACTGCTTTGCTTAATATTCCGCAAGTGGTTTTATATAAAGGCAGTAAAATATCTATTGGTATTGCTCGGTTGCTTGTTAATATTAGGTTTATTTCTTTGGTAAACTTAATTATGGATAGGGAAGTGGTGAAAGAATTAATACAAGAAGATTGCAATACTGATTTGATTTCAGAAAATTTGAAACAAATTACATCGGGTACCCAACGTTCTGTTATGCTGAACAATTACCAGCAATTAGCTGAGATTATGGGAAAACCGGGGGCATCTGAAAAAACGGCCAAGTTGATTTATCAATATCTTACGGGAAATTGATTTTTCTGTTAAAAACCAATCAGGGTCCTCGAAAGAGAGACCCTGATTGGAATGTAGCTTACTTATAGTTCAGCTTTTTTATCTAATTGATGGAGATCAAACTGCTTTGAATAATAACTTACTGTTAAAGCTTATTTTTTTCTTGGTCTAATTGCTTAGAAAATTCCTTTTGTCTTTCTTTATATAATTCCGTGTCTAAATACTGGATTGATAAACCAAAATTGGAGAGGCTTAGCATAATTGTATATTTTTTCAGATCCCAAAAAGTTACCTTTTTGCCATCAGCAACTTCATCGTTATACATTTCATTCTTAAAAGGATGTATTGGTTTTCCATATTTTTTGGTAAAATGAATATTGAGATCTTTAAATAAATCTTGTTTAAACGAAGAAAATGACAGAGTAATAATATATACATGACCATTATATCCTTGAGCTAATATCTGAGCTTCTCGGTTAAGTATAAAAGCTTTATTTATATTAATAGTATTAGAATCCTCTGAAATCTTAGTGATATTGAACTCTTCACCTATATTTTTTTTCATTTGCTTTACAGTTAAACCAAGTTGATTTGGCCAAAAACTAGTTTCTTGAGCGAAGGAAAATGAAGAAATTATCACTAGATTCAACAGAAAGAATAATTTTATCTTACTCATAAGTTATTTGCAGTTTTCAAACACAAAACTAATATATTTTGCTGTGATTTTTGGAAATTAAACCTATTTAATCAATAATCTCGCTAATAAGTATTATTTTTTGCTTATTAGCGAGAAAATAGAAAAGACTCAATCTAAAAATTGAGCTTGTGTAAGGAATAGGTGATATGAAAATGTATTTCTTTAATACATTCATTTGCTAAGTCACCTTCTGATTTTCCAAATAAACAAAAACTCTGAGCATTACTATAATACCTCATAACAGTTGCGTTATTAATCAGCATTTCACAATTACATAGCTTTTTCCTAAGTAGGTTAAGACATTTTGCTATATCAACAATGTTAACAGAGTGATGATCTACTGAAATACATATGACCTCAGGAATGGTTGTTGTTATATGAATAACTAAAATACCATTTCTATAGTGTCCTAAAAGTTCATGATTGTTACTGTAATTATCATTGGTGATAATTACATTTATTTGATTTGACATAAAATTTGTTTTTAAAATTGAACAAAAAGAATTGTTACTGCAAAAGATTAGGAACATATAATGTTTGACTTGCAGTTAGAATTAAAATTGTTGTCAAAACATTCTAAAAAAAAGACCTTGACTAGAAGGTTTAGTAGAATATACGTCTCAGTTATTAAACTATAAAGAGACACAAGTAATATCAAAATAGAAACGCTTTAAGTGGTTCTATTTTAGTATAAATATTAATAATAGTATTAAAAGAACAACTATTAATAGAAACAATATGTCTAACTTCAATAGCTTAAAGTTAGCTGGACTCTATGTTCTTAAATGTAGAATAATAAATTAAATTGACAAAAAAAGTTTGAGAAATTGATCTTATTCTTGATGATAATGTGAATGATGCAGAAAATAGAAAAATATAAATAAAAGTCAGTTTTTTAGATGATGTTAAAGTTATAATCCATAGCTTAAAAATGGCCGACAGGTTAACGATTGAAACGATACCTTGGATTGCATTTCTGAGCGGAGTGGAAAGGAGTTTAGTGGAAAGTATGTTAAAAACCCTAAAAAACAATTCAAAATTTTCTTTACCAATAAATGATTATCAAAAATTAACATATGGCTTAGTTGTTGTTTGTTTAAACATCTAAAACAATAATTACATGAAACTTTTTGAATCTATTCAGTTGGGTAAACTCCAATTAAAAAACCATATGGTTATGGCTCCTATGACACGCTCTAGAGCCGTAGAAAATAACACTCCGAATGAATTAATGGCAACCTATTACGGACAAAGAGCTGGCGCAGGTTTAATTATTACCGAAGGAACATCACCATCACCAAATGGTATCGGCTACCCAAGAATACCGGCTATGTATAACCAACACCACGTTGATGGTTGGAAATTAGTAACTAAAGAAGTGCATGATAAGGGTAGTAAGATATTTTTACAATTAATGCACTGCGGTAGGGTAGCGCATCATTTAAATTTGCCAGATGGCGCAAAAGTATTAGCTCCATCTGCAATTATAGCAGAAGGTCAAATGTTCACCGATGCTGAGGGAATGAAAGAGAACGATTTGCCAGAAGAAATGACGACCAATGAAGTTGAGGAAGCCATTACAGAATATGTTGATGCTGCTAAATTAGCTATTGAAGCGGGTTTTGATGGGGTAGAAATTCATGGTGCAAATGGTTATTTGGTAGAGCAATTTTTAAATCCAAATAGCAATTATCGTAAAGATGATTTTGGCGGAAGTATTCATACAAGGTCTAAATTTTTATTAGATATTGTTGAACAGACTATTGAAGCTATTGGTGCGGAAAAAGTAGGAGTGAGGTTGTCTCCAAATGGAGCTTTTAATGATATGAGCGCTTACCCAGAAATGGAAGAAACCTATGATTATTTGTCTAAAGAATTGAATAAACTGGGCGTGGGTTATATTCATTTATTAGATCATTCTGCAATGGGTTCAACACCTTTACCTCAAAATGTTTTAGAAAACATAAGAGAAAACTATGAAGGTACATTGATACTTTGCGGCAATTTTGATAAGGAAAGTGCCGAGAAAGCTTTGGAAGAAAACACAGCAGATTTAATAGCTTTTGGGAAAACTTATATTGCTAACCCAGATTTAGAAGAACGCTTTAAAGCTGATGCTAAATTAAACCAACCTGATATGGACACTTTTTATACTCCGGGAGAAAAAGGATATACTGATTACCCGTTTATGAAATAGGTTTTGATAAAGATTTGATAAGTAAATCAGTTTTTGTTAAATTTGGTTAAAGAAAAAATCGGTTCAGTTTTTCTGAACCGATTTTTTAATGGATTAAGGTTTGATAGTTATAAACCAATTTTAAGGCACCAATTCCCAATCTCCTTGAACCACATTTTTACAAGTACTTTCTTTTTTACATCCTAAAAAGAAAAATAACACCATTAAACAGGCAACAATTTTTAAGCTTCTATTTATGTTTTTCATCTTTAGTTGTATTTAATTGTAATGTTTATCACTTTGAAATCATTGCCTAAAGTTGCAATGTAAGACCCTGCATTTAAATCTGAAAATTGCGCTTCGCCATTTACTATTTGTTTGGTGGCAACCGTTTTGCCATTACTACTTACTTGCACAGTAGCACCTTCTTTTTTAGATACTACTTTTATTGCGCCACGGGCATAACAAACTGCATCTTTTTTATAAAATAGAGTAGGGTCTGCTTGTTGCCCAACATTCACTTTATAGCTTTTTAAATTAGATTCATCTTCAGATAAAACTTCATAGGTTATAGCAGCTAAAAAATTATCAGTTACTTCTCCCGATTTTTGTAAAACTTTGTTTTTGTAAAGATTTGCCCCCTTGCTTAATGTAAAAACAGGTTTTAGGTTATTTAAAGGATAACTTTCAGATATATTGATATTCACATTTCCACTGCTAATTATTGAAGATAAGCTTGTCATATCTAAAAAATTAAAAGAAAGAATTTCTGATTGATTGTTTAGCGCTGGTTCTGCAATGCTGTAAGACTGAAACAAATTGCCTCTATGTTCATTTACAACAAAAGGAATTGTTTTGGTTACCGATTTTGTTTTATCACCTGCGCTATCATAAAGTTTAAAACTAATGGTTTCGCCCTGCTGGTTAGAAAAAACTGTTAAAAATGCATAATAGTTTTTCTCATTAGCAACATACGTAACTCCACTAACTCCACGGCAAGTATTCCCAACAAAGGCCGCAACTTTATCATTTGCTGTAATGAGTTGTTTGCCATCTGCATTTAGTTTTGCTACAAACGTCATGGTGTACTGGTAATCATTTTCTTTAACTGTCCAATTTGGTGCTTGTGCAAATAAGCTTTGGCAAAGGGTAAAGAATAGAAAGTAAAAGAATGCTGTCTTTTTCATATCAATAATTTAATTCTGTAGCCTAAATTAACAGGCTACAGAAATGGTTTTAGTTTTTTATAATTTTTTGATAAATCACTTTATCAGCAATTTGTAGTTTCAATAAATAAACCCCAGCTGCTAAGTTTGGCTGTACTTTTAAAACATTATTTCCAGCGTTTATTTTGGCGTCACTTTCATACACTTTTTGGTTTAGCATATTATGAATAAGAATTTTAGCGTCGCCTGCTTCTTTGGTGTTTATCAAAATTTCAAAATCATTAATAAATGGGTTTGGATAAACATTTATTTTCTCTGTTAAGAAATCAATAATTACCGGTTTAGCAATACTGCCCAAAATTGCATCGGGAGAAAAACTTATTGTTTTAGAAGTAACTTGAGCATTGCTTCCTTTACCTAAATAAGCGGTTAATTTCTCTTGTTTATCGCCAAAAATAGTAATAAAGGCTAAATTAACTCCTCCAATATTTTGAGTTTGGCTGTTGCCTCTTAATTGACCTAAATCATTGTAGAAAGATAGGTCTTCATAACCTTCTGGAAGTTTAACTACAGCGCTCATATTACTTGCAAACTGAGCATAGTTTTTATCCAATAAAGTATTAGTTACAGCTGGCTCGGCAACAGAACTTGTTACACTTGTTTTACCTGCTGTACTGTTTACTTTTATTACTCCGCCTGTAGCATTTGTTTTGGTGTTTAACCTGTTCAAATACTCTGGATAGGTAAACCTTTGCGGTAAAACTGTATTTAACATATAGCCTTCGCCTGCTTTTAAATAGGTTAATGAACCTTTCCAGCCGGTTAGTGGGCTATAAATAGCGAATAAAGATTGTGATTTAATTAAATCGCCATCACTTGCATTTAAATTGGCCAAAGCATCTGCAATTGGGATGTTTTTGGATACCACAAAAGGCAACCAGTTCCAGTTTTGCAACAAATCAAAAGACCAAGTATTTAAATCAACAGGCACTCCTTTTATATTAAAATTTTGAGCCGTGGTTAATTTAACCTTATACATTTTAGTGCTTGATATGCCACCATTTCCAGATACCGTTCCGCTCCAACCGCTTAATGTAGGATTAGCTATATTAGTTTCATAAGCATCAAACAATGCAGGGGCATTAGATTTTATTAAGTCCGAAGTTTTTAAATTAAGACTACTTGTTAAAGAATTCAAATTGTTAAATCTAGCATCTGTAACGTTAAAAGAAGTCCATGTCCAACCTTCATTTAAGGCAATTTGTTGCCCAGTAACGGCCGTATTATTAAAAATTGCCGGGTTGGTATAGGTTCCAATAATTTGATCAGGAACATACGGAATAGTGAAATTGGTGTTTAAAACAGCTTCTTTTAATTTTCCGTCAGATGCATCCCAAATATAGAACGAAACATCTTCACCGCTAAACGCATTGCTGTAAACGGTAAGGAAAACAAAGTGCTCTTTAAAACTAGCATCATAAACTACACTTGTAACTCCCCTAATTTCGCCGTTAACGGTTGCTACTACTTTATCGTAAATATCATCAGTAAAAATATCTCCAAGCTTTACTCTACCAATAATATTCATTGATTGGCTAAACTTTTTAGGGTCAACTACTAAATTAGGTTCTTTTTCAAGTACTCTTAAATCTAGTTGTATTTTTTCATTATAGCCGTAATTTGTAGCTAAAGATAACATGGTGTTATAATCGCCAACAGCTAAATCTGTATTTACAGTTGCTATTAATGTAGTTTTAGAGTTTGCCGCTATATTTCCAGAATTTGATGATAAAGTTAACCAACTTGGTAAATCAATGGTATAAGGTAAAATAGTACCGCCTTTATTTATGATGGTAATATCAAAAGATAAACTCTCATTAGTTCTTTTTATTAAATTTACCACATCACTATGGCCTTCAATAAACCATTTAACGGGATTTTTATTGATGAATGCTGTCCAAGTTATTGGCGATTCTTGCCTGTTATCTGCCATGTCATTCAAATTAGAAACCGTAATGTTGGCTATCTTACCTTCCACACTAGACCAATCTTTAATTTGCGGATTTAAAGTAATTTGATCACCGTTTATAACCGCATTAACCACAATTGACTCTGTTGGTTTAAATGGTTTAATTGCAGGTGTTTCATCAGTAAACGCCAATGGCTTATTATTTAATAAAGCGTAACTACTCGCCTTCTCCGTAGTATTTAATGGATAATAGTATTTTGGGCCAAAAGCATTTGTTACTTCTGGTTTATTAAAATTAGCATATAATATTAATCCGGTACTGTTAAAATCTACTTCATGGTATTGGTCTGCTTTTATTTGATCGCCAGTGCGGGCCGATTCCCAGAAACGTAATTCATCCATTAAACCCACATAGTTTTGATCTATACTTAAAGGACTAATTTTACCTCTAGCACCAACAAAAATATTGCTTGATGTAAAGCCTCCCAAATCTGTAGCCGCAAAAGACTGTACTTGGTTGCCGTCAATATACATTCTGATAGAGCCATTTCTGGTTAAACTTAAAGCAACATGGTGCCAGCTGTTGTTATTTACTTTGATGGTGCCAAATGGATAAGTTTTAGCTTCTGCATGTAATTCAATAAAACCGCTAGCATTTAAAGTTAATGCCCATTTGTTTCTGTATCCATTACTTTCAACAGCATCATTAGCATCTCCTTTACCATTTGATAATAAAGTAGCCACACTGGTTTGACCAGTTTTCATCCAAAATGAAAGTGTAGCGTCCATTTCTTTAGAGATAATTACTTTGGCAGCATCAGCTAATGTAATGTAATTGGTTCCATCAAAATTGTAAGCCGTACCTTTTGGGCTAATATCCCAGTTGGTGTTGGCAATCACCAAATGTTTGTATCGGGATAAATCGTTAGCAATTATTCCGCTTCCTTCATTAATTGGCCAATAGCCAATAAGATTGGTTTCATTACCGTTTAATGAAGCACTCATATTAGCTGCTGATTCTTCTCTAGTAATTCCTCGTTTCCAAAACCTTAAATCGTGAAGGTTTCCTTTAAAGGTATTTCCACCTAAAACAATTGCATTTTCATTATTTAAATTTAATTTCCCAGTTACAGCTTGTGTTTTTAGCTCTTTATCATTTTCAATAATAGTGAGCTTATTTGCTGTTGCATCATAGGAAAGTGTATAATGGTTAAATGTGTTGTCTTTAGTAATGTTTGTTTGGATGCTTTGTCCACCTATGGTATACTTTAAAGCCATACCATTCAATTCTATTTTAATCCCATTGTTTTGGTTTAAAAGAACTGCCGTTGCAGCTGTGGTAGTATTTTTTAACCAAAACTCAATACTAAAATCGCCACTTGTAATAGCAGGTTTATTAATTGTTGCGGTATTGTTTGAACCATCGAAAGCCAAAGAAACCTCGTGTTTTACCGGGCTTTGATTTTTTTGAACCAAAAATTCAAATTTTGTTACCGTACCATTTGTTTTAATTGGTTCGTTAAACCTTAAAGTGATATCATCACCTAAACCTAAAATTCCGGTTTTTGGTGTTGGCGTACCAAATAAAACTGGCGAAGTTAAATCAACTTTTCCTTCTATAACTGTAGATTCAAAAGCAGTTTGGTTGTTGCAACTTGTACGGGCTCTTAATTCATAATTTCCATTTGCTAAACCTAAACCTGCAATGTCCCAAGCATAATTTAATTCGGCACCAACAATTAATTCTATATTGGTATCGCCTCCAGCCAAAGCTGTATTAAAGTCTTGTTGCGTTTTATAATATGTTCTTAAGCCAATCCAGTTAGGTGTTCCTTTTAACCTATATTCTAAACTTATTTTTTGGAAACTAGCAAAACTGGTATTATAATCGCCAAGTTTTATATTTACAGGTTTGGTTGTTGCACCGTCTATAGCCGTATTTTTGTTTAATAGCCAGTTATTTGACGGCGCCATAATAGCAACCGGCGAACAAGCAGGAACAAAAGTAGCTGATACCAAAACACTACTTGTTGCATCTCCATCACAACTAGACTCTAGTATTACTTTGATGTTTTTATAATTAAACTGATCTTGTTTTACCTTTTTAAGGGTCATGGTGTATGGCACCGTTTTACCAGCCGGAATAGTAATAAAAGTACCGTTAGGTTCTATATTAATTGCCGCATTATCCGGATTTGTACTTTGGTCTATGTAAAGCTTAAAAGTAGCGTCTTTATTTACTGTACTTGTATTGCGCAACTGAAGCACAAATTCTGCATTTCTCCCGTCAAAAATCCCCACTACATTCGCAACGTTTACGGTTATTTCTGGTTTTTCTATCGCTACAGTTGGTAAAGATAACTGCATTTGACTAGCTGCAGGAAGATCAACAATAGTGGCTGATGGGTTAGTAACATTTGGATGTGTTGGGTTGTAGAAATGTGATAATTCTGGTCCCTCATAAGGACATGATGTTTGCCCACCTTTGGTGATAAAAATGGGGCCATTGCCATCAAAAGCATTTATAACATCTACACTTAATAGGTTATTTGCATCATTATCCTTTAAGGTATAAGTAATGGTAGTAGTTTCTTCATCATCATCCGTATCTGCACTGCCAGAGCCAGACCCCGTAGTAGTTGTACTTTCCATAGCAAAACCAGAATCATTAACCGTAAGTCCAGATGCAACAATAAAGGCTTCATCTACTTGCACTTCATAAGCATAGGAAGTAGAACTTAAACGCCCAATACCCAGCCCTTTTGTTATTTCGCCTATACCGGCATCAAAAGAAATGTTTTCGAAAAAAGTTTTATTTAGTAAGTCTTGAAGTGCTTTATCAGAAGGAGATAATTTTTTAGTTACAGGGTCTTTTAAGCTCTCAATAATACTATTTAACGAAGCTCTCAATTGGTCTTTATCTTTAAAAGCTTGGTATTTTTGTAACTCGTTATTTAAAATTATTTTTCTCCAAAGGTTAATGGATGAATTGTAAGCACTTTTTGTAAGTACACCATTTTGATTTTCTTTAAGTGTTCCTGCATTAATTTGGGCAATAATATCTAAATAATTAGGTATAAGCTCGGTTAAAATATTACGCTGTGTATATACAAATGTTGTTTTCTCTGGCGAGTCGCTAAAGTACATAGCTTTATTCACCTTAGGATATAGGTTTGTATTCGTTTTAACTGCACCATTCATATAAGTTACAGCAATGGGCACAGTATTCCTCTCTGTTGTGACTACTAAATCGTTATAAGTCCCATAAAATTGATTGGCCGAAGTTCCAATATAAATATCGGCATCGCTTCCAATCCAGTCTGGGTCATCGCTTGTAGAAATAGTTTGACTAAATGAATACGTAGTGCTCACACTTTTCCCATCTGTAGTTGAACTGGTAGAAGTCATTCCTGCTGTAGCATCAGCTGTAGCTTCAGTTGTAATTTCTGGTAGTGGCACTAAACCACCCGACAATGTTAATGTGGTTCCAGCAGATATGGTTGAGCTAAAGTCGGTTCCAGAGGTGCCTGTTGTTGTAGTTTCTTTAGTAAAACTAAAAGAAGAACCTTTTTCTATAGTTGCAGAACTACCAGAGCCGGGAGGGTCTCTTAATATAATATCAGGTATTTCTGGTCCTGCGGTTACAAATGTTTGCGAACCATCACTCACACCACCTAATAAAATACCATCTGTTTTATAATTAAGTACAGGATAATCAATACCGTTTGTTCTAAATTTTAAATCAATTGTTCTTTTAAAACCTGTTCCTATATCGGTATTTGGTGTTCCTCCTTGAAAACTATAAATCAAAATACTAGGATCTTTGGAAGAAACTTCAATTTTTTCACTTTCTGCTAACGCTAAATTATTGGTGGGCACCAATTCACCGCCTTCTACCGGCACCGTACTTACTACGGGATTGGTTAAACTCTTATCGTAATTTTTATAAATTTCTTGCCCTTGTACCTCAATGCTATAATTTAAAAATTGGGTGTAAATAGGCGTTGCTTGAGTTGGTGCTATGGTATAGGTGATACCATTACTAACCATAGTTTGATCAGAAGTTTGGCTTAACACCTTATGAATTGGTGCTGCAACATGAGTAAATTTTAATACTTCTTGATAAGGTTTACCAGTAATGGTATCTTTTCCTTGAACAAACGTCGGATATCTTAATCCATTAATAGCAGTAAAATTAATGGTTCTATCAGCGTCTAAAATTGGGATATTATCGGGGTTTTTACCACTGGTAAATGTTAAATCATTTTTAGATAAAATATAATTTAATGGTAATAATGCTACGCGATATTCTCCTGTTTCAGCATTGGTTCTAAAACTAGTTTTATATTCTGGCGTTACGCTAGTTGCACCAGTAGGTAGGTAACCAAGCGTTAAATTTGCTGTACCAATATTGTTTTCAGAAGTGTAAACTGTTGTTCTGCTTATGCCGTTTGCATCTTTATAAGCATAAGTTTTTTTACCATCTGCACCAAATCCAATTTCTTTATCTGCTTGTACTGTTCCGCCTACAACCCTACCCACTACCGTAACTTTAGTGTTGTCAATAAACGTAATAGGTTCTTCTCGGTCCTCAAAAAAGTCTTGGTAGGTATTTGTAGTAGTAGTTATTCCGTTTACTACAGAAATATTTCTTGCAGGATACCTGCCTTCAAAATCAAAAGTATGTCCGCTTTTACTTATACTAATTGCATGTTGCCCTATAGGCACTTCAATGGTAAACCGTCCATTAATATCTGTTTGGATAGGTATATTAAAGGCATCAATGGCTTGTATATTATCAATAAATACGTTTGCCCCTGCAACCGGAATTGGTGCATATCTATTCAGCTGTGTTATTTTCCCACTGGCGTCTTTTACTGCCCAATATTCTCCTTTTTGATATTTAACATTACCTTTTACGTAGGCATTGTAAGCTTCATTTTCTTTAATATCGCCCGTTATGGGAGCATCTGAAGTTTTAGGAAAAACATCTCTACTATCATAAACTGCAATTCCTTTAAATACAAAAGACGATTTATCAATAAAATCTACTTTATTAACTACTGTAGAGCCTACACCAATAAAAGCCAATTGTTGTTTAGGGTTAAACTCATGCTTGCCCAACGAAGGAATAATGGTAAATGAATCTCCGTTGCCTTTGTATGGTACGGCTGATATCACATAATTTCCAAATTCATCTGTTACACCCAAAATACCTAATTGTGTATTGGTTGGGATGTTAGTTCCGCTATTATCAAACGTTGGCGTATTGGCCGCTGATAATAAAGGGTTGCTTAGTTTGGCATTATTACCATGAAAATTAAAACCCGTATGTGCTAAATCATAAGCATAATCACCAATTTTTTCGTTTGCACTGATGTAGGTATTCAAAAATGCTTCATTACCTTTTAGGTAGCGACGATAATCTCGTTTTATTTGAGCAGGAGTTAATGCAGTTTCCCAAACTCTAAACTCATCTAAGTATTGTGAAATTCCTCCTCCCATTTTAAAATGAGACCATGTTTGAGGTTGCCCACTTGCAGAAGTATTTAACCTAACGGGTAAATTATTAATATCAATTCTTAATGGAGCTAATCCTTTTAGGGCAAGAATACTGTTCATTTTAGTCCTGTAAGCAGCATCAATTAAGCGGCCGTTAATGTAAAAATCTACACCTTTATTGTCTCTAATTACCGCACTAAAATGAGTAAAATCGGTGTTCATGTTGTTTATGGGAACTAAAATGTCATTCCCACTATTATCTATTTCGCCACTTGGGTAATAACCAAAAATAGCAACTCTTGAATTTCCTAAAATTAAATCTATATAACTGCCGCCACCAGCAAATATGTTAAAAGATAAAGATTCATTAGCATTACTTTCTAATTTGTAAATAACAAGTTGTTGATCCCATGTCGATAAATCTTTTTCTGATTTTACCCATGCTTGTAAAGTGATGGAATCTTTAAGGCTATTATGTAACCTAGGTACAGAAATGTAACCTGCTGCGGGTACTTTTAAAGAACTTCCGAATTTTAATGAGGTACCTGTAGGGTTTGCCACTACCAATACATCTTTTACCGGATTTCCACCAGTAAAACTTACATTACCAGTAATTACACCGGTTGGGTTTCTGTAGCCTATGCCTGTTATAAAGGTACTGTAAGGAATTTCTAAACCTTCAATTTCAACCCCTCTTGCTGCTACTTTGTAGCGATATAATTTGCCACCCTCCACATTATTATCCACAAAAGTTCCGGCATCGGAAGGTAATGTTCTTAAAGCACTTCCCCAGTTTGGATTTTGGCTATCAATATCTTCTGTTCTATAAACCGATATGCTTACAATTTTCTCCCGGTTCTGTTTGATATCCCAATTGAGTTCTATTCGGTCACTGAAATAGCCTTTAGACACCGTAAAAGCATCTTCCGAAAAGGTATTGTATCTGTATCGAATCCCCCAAGGGAAACCTAAATCTTTGGTATAATTTTGAGAAGGAGTTAAACCATGTGGAGCATTAATTACCCCCATGTATGGCATTCCCACCTGAACTCCCACATGTTGAATGGTAATACTTTTATTTACACCTTTTATTGGGGTAGTTAATGTGTGGTTCAAATTATCTTTTTGCGAAGCAGCTGCACCAATTACAGTAGCCACTCCTTTTTGTTCCTGCGCCAATAAGGTGCTGCAACTTAATGCCATTAGGCATAGTAAAACAATATAATTCTTCATGATGATAATTTTATTTGGATAATAAAAAACTAGGCAAAAACCTAGTAGAATTATATTTTGATGATGTAGTTCACCCCGTAATTGATTGGGCGGGTTTCTGTACCTCCAAAGGAATTAGTAACCCCATTAACCCTATGAGCATGAGACCCTTCATTTCCTGTTGCGAAATTACCTAAATTAGCTCTGTCAGTTGTAACAGCTGAGGATTCAGCTTTATTTGCATCGTTAGGGTCATAAGCGTCTCTATTGTTGTTTGATTTTCTTGCTATCGCATGATTATGCAAACCAGCAGGATCGGTATTTATATCAACCCCGTGTAAATGGCTTAAAAAATCATCCTGTTGCACTGTTTTTAAAGCTGGTCCAATATGCCCAGCTGAAGCAGTACCGGTTCCACGTAAGAATATTCCCTTTAGGTTAGGAGTAGTAGTAGAACCTAAAAGCGTTCTTAGATTCGCAGTGACTGTATTGATAGGAATTGCACTTCCATCGCAAAGTAACCAGCCATTTGGCGCTACCGTACCTATAAATGGCATAATAGACCCTGTAGGTACGCCGTTTTGAGCAAAAATAGCATAAGGAACTGCCTGCAATTTTTCATTAGAGAAAACCACACTACCTTGTACAACTTTTAAATACGCAGATTGAGAGCTAATTAGCCCATATTGACTTTGGTCTATATCTAAAACATAAGAAAAAACTCCAAAGTTATCTGTTTTTACATTAGCGGTTTTTGTTAAAATTAATTGCTCTGCATTGGCAGAGTTTAAATAATATACAGTAAACACCAATGCTAATTGGTCTATATTGGCAATTGCGGCATTATTTTCATCTCGGGCAATCCCTTGTATAGACATTCCAGAAGAAGTGACATTTGTTTGAGCGGTTACATTTACTGATGTAAAAAGCGCTAACATAACTAAGAAAGAAAAGTATATTTTTTTCATAACAATTTGGTTTTTTTTTAACTCTTACGCAAGTAAAGCATAAAGGTTATGGCTAAATGAATTGCCTGAGTATATTTGCTATATTCGAAACATATTTCGCATATTTGACACATGTTTTTAAACGTATTATCTCTATTAGTTGGTTTTTTGTGCCTTTTTGTAGTTTTGGTAATGCTATTTAATACGCAATCAAATCTTAAAAAAAACGGGTATTTTTTAGTGATTTTACTAGTGGTTGGTTTACAACGCTTTCTTTATGCGATAGAAATTTTAGGCTTTACAAATATGGTGTATTGCCCATTAAAAATCAAACCCATACTAGCTTTTTATATCATTCCTATTTATTACTTATTTTTTATCAGACTTATTTATGATAAAGGAAATTTGAAGAAAGAGTTATTACATTTTATTTTTCCTACATTATTAATTCTGTTAAATTTCGTGATTAATGATTTTCGAGTTAATCGTTTTGTTTATTTAGCCTATTCTGTAGGTTATTTTGCGGTGATACTCTATGCAATTAAACAGTTTTTATTCAGAAAAAAACAGTCAATAATGGATAGGATAAGTTATAAGGTTAAAAGAACTTGGTTGTTTTTGATGGTTACTTTAGTTTTTCTATTGGTTATTTATTCCAACTGCTTTTCTTTTAAAGATTTATCCACTCAAATGAATTTAGATACCTTTTATAGGTATTCATCATTAATTTGGTTTATTATTCTTTTGTACATGTTTAAAAATCCGGTAATTATATTTGGAGAGCATTCTTTGTTAAAAAATATTCAATTAAATGAACCTCAAGATTTTGAAATATGGAATCATAAATCATTAAAAGCAATTGAAGACAAAGACATGATTGTTTATAACACAATTATTAATAAAATTGATTTTGTTGTTATGGAAATCAAGTCGCTACAAAAATCTACCCCTTTAATTTCTAAAACAACGTTAAACGCAGAAACTTTAGCCAAAGAATTAAAAATTCCAAAACGGCATTTAGATTTTATATTCAAATACTATTGCAATTATACCATTAACGATTACAGCAATCTTATTAAAATAAATTACGCTTTATCTTTAATAAGTAATGGCTACTTAGATAAATACACTGTAGATTCTTTAGGGAAACAATGTTTATTTAATTCTCGATTTACGTTTTCAAAAAACTTTAAAAAATTTGTAGGTGTTTCTGTGAGTAATTTTTCAGGTAAGGGTTCTAATGCCGTTGGTAGTGTTAAGGATTATACACCAATTAATAGTTGAATAAATAAAAGAATCAAATTTTTATTATTGAATCAGCTCAGAATTTTACATATTTGCATTCTCAACATAAAGAGGGGGATTAGCTCATTTGGCTAGAGCGCTTCGCTAGGCTTGAAAGGGATGGTTGGTTGGAATGAAAAATTTGTTGGAATGAAAATTTAAAAAAAATATAAAAGGGGGATTAGCTCATTTGGCTAGAGCGCTTCGCTAGGCTTGAAAGGGATGGTTGGTTGGAATGAAAAATTTGTTGGAATGAAAATTTAAAAAAAATATAAAAGGGGGATTAGCTCATTTGGCTAAAGCGCTTCGCTAAGCTTGAAAGGGATGAAGTTTACAGAATTAATAAGGGGGATTAGCTCATTTGGCTAGAGCGCTTCGCTGGCAGTGAAGAGGTGATCGGTTCGAATCCGATATTCTCCACCAATTTTAAAAACCTTTCAACGCTAAGTTGAAAGGTTTTTTTATGTTTAAACTTAACCATATCTAAAGTAAAATTAATTTAAGGTTTAATTATCTATAAACTTGTGGTTTAATAACCAATTCGTATATTTATTTTAAAAATTAAATATACTCTATGGAAAGTTTTTTAAATATCTCAAATCAAAATTTAATTGAAATAGCTACGAATGCACAAAGCAATTATTTAAACGCTAACCCATTTCCGAGTGCAACTTTCGATAATTTTTTTAATCCCCAACTTTTAGAAGAAATTTTAGAGGAATTTCCAGATCTTTCTAAAAAAGACAGCATTAGCTTTAACGATCAAAAGCAAATTAAACTGGCCGGTAAAGGCGAATCTAACTTTGGACCTAAGACAAAAAGCTTCATGCACTTTTTAAATTCAGAACCTTTCATAAATTTTTTACAGATATTAACAGGTATTAAAGAACCTTTAATAGGTGATCCTTATTTTTTTGGTGGCGGACAGCATGAGATAAAAAAAGGAGGTTTGTTAAAAGTACATGCTGATTTTAATAAGCATCCGCAATTACATTTAGACAGAAGAATAAATGTTTTGGTTTATTTAAATAAAGATTGGAAGGAGGAATACGGAGGTTATTTTGAGCTTTGGGACAAAAACATGGAAAAATGTGAGAAAAAGATATTACCAGTATTTAATACAATGGCAATATTCTCGACAACAGATTTTTCTTATCATGGGCATCCAGACGCATTAAATTGTCCAGAGGGAATGAGCCGTAAATCTTTAGCTTTATACTATTATTCTAACGGCAGGCCAGCCTCAGAAATTAACCAGAATTTAGAAAAACACAATACGCTTTTTAAAGAAAGAAAAAACAATGCAACAGATAATATAGCTTTTAAACTAACCACTAAAGAAAAGGTGAAAATTTTGGTTAAAGATTTATTACCCCCAATTATTGGTAAAATAATAAAAGGTCAAAAAGGCTAGTTTATAAATTTTGAACGGACTAGGATATACATTTAATTTTTTTTCAATAAAAAATTCTAAACCATTTACCTACAATCAAATAATTTAGAAATAGTTTTTATATGGCATAGCCTTTGTTTATCCCTAAAAAGATAAATAAAAAATGAGGATAATACTGAACATATTGGCAATAATCTTTATTGTGGGCTGGATACTGGGAGTGTTTGTTTTTGCTGCCGGAATAATGATTCACATATTGATAATTTTAGCTGTATTTGCATTAATTATTAAATTTCTATCAAAACCTATTTAAATTAAAATATTTCCAAAATTTTTCCTTCCCACATAAAATACACAAATACCTAATATCTTTGTGCAAATTTTAAAATCATGAATCAAAATATTATTAAAGGCTTGTTTATTATAGTATCAGGTTTATACTTTACGTCTTGTAGTACTTCAAAGCAAGTGCAAGCACTTAAACCTTTGCCAGATTATTCATCAACAGAAGTAGTTTACGAAAAACAGCTTTCTTTTATAAATATGCCAGTTGAAATAGCTGTTAAAGATTTGCAAAATCAAAGTAATAAATACCTTAACGGGATAATTTATGAAGACAATAGTTTAGATGGAGATAATTTAATGATGAAAGTTGTTAAAGCATCAAACATTATTATTAGTGAGCAAAACGGTAAGATAGTAATGGATTTACCTTTGAAAATTAATGGAAAAGTAAAATACGGTGTACAATCTTTTGGTTTAGATATTACAGATGTTAAAGATTTCTATTTAAACGGAACTGTTAGATTAAACTCTTTAGTAGGTTTAAAAGATTGGAAAATTACTACAGCAACTACCATTCAAAGCATTCAATGGAAAGAATCTCCTTCGGTTAGTGTTGCCGGAAAATCAATCCCAATTACTTATTTAATTAATCCGGCTTTAAATATTTTTAAACCAACCTTAGCTAAACTGGTAGATGATGCCATAGCTCAATCTTTAGACATTAAACCTTATGTATTAGATGCTTTAACAAGTTTTAGTCAGCCAACTAAGGTGAATGAAGAATACGAATCGTGGTTTGCCATGCAGCCAGTGGAGGTTTATGCATCTAAAGCAGTGGTCGCCAACCAAAAAATAACAGTAAATATGGGGTTAAAAACCTATTTAGAAACTGCCATTGGACGCAAGCCTTCAATGGTTTTTGATAGAAATACAATTGCTTTAAAAGCTGTTGATAAAATGCCAGATCAATTTAGCGCCAATGTTGCCGCATTTGCACCATACAGTTATGCGTCTGCAGTTGTGACTAAGAACTTTGCCGGTCAAAAATTTGAATCTGGCAGCCGTTCAGTAACAGTAAATAAAGTTGATTTATGGGGCAAAGAAGGGAGAATGATTGTTGCTTTAAATTTAAGCGGATCTGTAAACGGAGATTTCTATCTAACTGGAATTCCTGCTTATGACGCTGCAAAGAAAGAAATTTACTTAGATCAGGTAGATTTTGTTTTAGATTCTAAAAGTAAATTACTTAAAGTAGGAAACTGGTTAGCACATGGTTTAATCCTTAAAAAAATGAGTGATGCTTGTCGTTTTTCAATTGCAGATCAATTAGCAGATGGAGAAAAAACAATGGCCAATTACCTTAACAATTACCAACCCATAAAAGGTGTGAAAGTCAACGGTACTTTGGGCGCAATTACACCAAATAAGGTGATTTTAACCCCAAATGCAATAGTTGCAATGGTTGTTGCCTCTGGTAAAGTTAAGGTTACTATTGATGGTTTAGAATAAATACAAATCAAATTTTAAAATTCGTTTCTTTAAGAGCCTGTTTAATAATTTATCTAATAATTTGTTTATGCTTATTTTTGGCTGCAACTTCGTTAAATTTTTCTGGATAGCTTCCGGCTATTTCTACAAAATTTGCCTTGTTTCGCTCAAAAATAATCTATAAACATTTTTACAATACAAATTTAAACAGGCTCTAAGATTCGACTCCTTTTTAAATATTTATTCATAGTGTATTTTTTACACTAATCCCCAAAATTGTTTTCAATTTCAACCTTAAAACTTTAGCTTAGCATTTCAATTCAAAAAATAATGAAAACAATAGACGATATCAGTTTTTCTGGAAAGAAAGCATTAATAAGAGTAGATTTTAATGTGCCTTTAGATGCAGAATATAATATAACCGACGATAAGAGAATGACGGCAGCTATGCCAACCATTAAAAAAATACTAAAAGATGGTGGCAGCGTAATTTTAATGTCGCACTTAGGAAGACCTAAAGATGGCCCAACCGATAAGTATTCTTTAAAACATATCGTAAAACATTTATCAGAATTAACAGGAACAACTGTTGAATTTGCTGATGATTGTATTGGAGAGCAGGCAATTCAAAAGGCACAAAATTTAGCTATCGGCGGAGTTTTGTTGTTAGAAAATCTTCGTTTTTATAAAGAAGAAGAAAAAGGAGATATAGCCTTTGCAGAAAAATTATCAAAATTAGGCGATGTTTACGTGAATGATGCTTTTGGTACTGCTCACAGAGCGCATGCCTCAACAGCTATCATAGCTCAGTTTTTTCCAAACGCAAAATATGTTGGTTACTTAATGGGTTCTGAGTTGGCTAATGCAGAGAAAGTGTTAAATGATCCTGCTCGTCCTTTTACGGCAATAATGGGTGGTGCTAAGGTTTCTGATAAAATACTTTTGATAGAAAAACTATTAGATAAAGTAGATAATTTACTCATTGGCGGCGGAATGACTTATACATTTGTTAAAGCCAACGGTGGTAGCATCGGTAAATCTTTGGTAGAAGAAGATAAATTAGAGTTAGCTAGAGAATTGATTAAGAAAGCAAACGAAAAAGGGGTTAAATTATTAATACCTACAGATTCTGTAATTGCAGATGCTTTTTCTAACGATGCTGAAACTGGTAACGCTTATAATGACCATATTAAGGATAGTTGGATGGGCTTAGATATTGGTGATGATACCATAAAAAAATTCTCAGAAATTATTAAAAAGTCAAAAACCATTTTATGGAATGGGCCAATGGGTGTTTTTGAAATGTCTAAATTTGAAAAAGGTACAAAATCTGTTGCAGAAGCAGTAGTAGAAGCAACCGAAAATGGTGCTTTTTCATTAATTGGTGGCGGAGATTCTGCAGCAGCAGTTGCCAAATTTAATATGGAAGAACAAGTGAGTTACGTTTCTACCGGTGGTGGTGCGTTATTAGAATATATGGAAGGTAAAGAATTGCCAGGTGTAAAAGCCATAATGGATTAATTAATATCATTCTAATTTTACTTAAAAAGCGATGAGGTTTTCCTTGTCGCTTTTTTGGTTTTGTAATCTATGTTTATAATCTGATACCAATGGTGTTAATTAAGCTTACAGTTGAAATAAATATTTGTAAAATGCCTTAAAATTTAAATAATACAAAAGAACAAAACTACTTTGATAGCGCTAATAGTATTACTAAACTTTACTATATTTGTTTAACTACTTATTCTAAGTGTTTAAATATCAAAAATATGACAACAATAACCTTAAAAATAAACGAACGGAGCAATTACGGAAAAGCACTTTTAGAGTTAATAAAAGTAGGTGTTGAAGAGAAAAAAGGGATTGAGATGGTGGAAGAAGAAAGCCCTTATGATCCTGAATTTGTTAAAATGGTTAAAGAGTCTGCCGCTAGTAAAGAGCGATTTGAAATTGATCCTAATGATGTATGGGGAAGTTTAGGGTTACGATAAGTGCCAACGCAAAAAAAGATGTTATTCAGCATTATAAGTCTGGTAATAAATCAAACATAAAAAAAATTGAAATAATTTTATTGGAGCTTTCAGAGCATCCAACAACTGGAGTTAGCCAACCCGAACAGTTAAGACACAACCTTCAAGGTTTCTGGTCTCGGCGTATCAATAAAAAAAATCGTATGATTTATTCAATAAACTAAGATACAGTATTTGTTGAGGTAATTTCTGCCATAGGGCATTACAGCAATAAATAACATTGTGAAAACCTTAACTATTGGTTCAATGCAAATTTTTTAATTTCAAAAAAGCGATGAGGCTTTACTTGTCTCTTTTTTTGGTTTTAGGCTTAAAATATTTGTATTGATAAATTTTCATCCTCTTAAAATTTGTGGGTATAATTTTCATCAGAGTTGTGAGACCATTTTATAAAAAACAATCCTTTTCTGATCTTTAACTAGATAAGATTATCTTTTTTCTCCCACTTTATATCTTAAAATACTGCTTTTCACTCTCTCTTTCCCACCAGACATTAAAAATCGCTTATCTTGTTGTATTTTAGTCTATTATAATTTTATTTCTAAACTTTTATACATTTTTATCTCCATTTTAAACTCGAAAAAATACGTTAAAATACCTTTAAACCCATTTTTAAACTGTTGAAAACTTTTTGTGGTAAAAAGTGGGAAAAAGTGGATACATTCTGTACTTTTACACTAATAAATTGTGTAAAGTCTAATGGTATCTCATCTAATTGGTGAATTTGATTGTAAGCTTGACGCGAAAGGCCGCTTAATGGTTCCTTCCGGTTTAAAAAAGCAATTGCCATTAGCCGAGACAGAAGGTTTAGTAGTACACCGTGGTTTTGAAAAACATTTAACCATTTACACCAAAGCCGAGTGGGATAAAATTACTAGGCAATTAGCATTGCTAAACTCCTTTGAGAAAAAAACCAGAGAGTTTATCAGATATTTCACCAGAGGAGCAACAGTTTTAACTTTAGATGCTTCGGGTAGGGTTTTGTTGCCAAAAAGCTTATTAGAATATGCCGGTATAAACACAGAAGTTGTTTTGTCTTGCCAGTTTGATAAAATAGAAGTTTGGGATAAAGCTACTTACGATACCACATTGGATGATGAACCACTAAACTTTGCAAACTTGGCTGAAGAGGTAATGGGAAACAAAGGAGGGAAAGTAGATGGAGAATAATTACCACGTACCTGTAATGTTAAAAGAATGTATAGATGCTTTGGCTATAAAGCCAGATGGTGTTTATGTTGACGTTACTTTTGGCGGTGGCGGGCATTCTAAAGAAATTATAAAAAATTTAGGAGAAGATGGCATTTTGGTTGCCTTTGATCAAGACGCTGATGCGCAAAACAACATCATTGATGATGATAGGTTTGTGTTTATAGATCAAAACTTCAGATACCTAAAAAATAACTTAAGGGCGCAAGATTTATTTCCGGTAAATGGAATCCTGGCAGATTTAGGGGTTTCATCACATCAGTTTGATGTGCCAGAACGTGGTTTTTCTACTCGCTTTGATGCCGACTTGGATATGCGTATGGACCAAGCAGCTACATTAAGTGCAAAACAAGTAATTAACGAGTATGCAGAAGATGCACTGCATAAAATTTTTGGCATTTATGGTGAAATCCAAAATGCAAAAACTTTAGCACAAACTATCGTTACTGCAAGGTTGGTAAATCCTATACAAACCATTAACGATTTAAAATCGGCAATAGCTAAAAATACGCCAAAAGGAAAAGAGAATAAATATTTAGCTCAAGTTTTTCAGGCTTTACGCATAGAAGTAAACCAAGAAATGGAAGCTTTAAGAGAGTTTTTAGAACAAACAGTAGATGCTTTAGCGCCAGGAGGAAGATTAGTGGTAATGTCTTACCATTCTTTAGAAGACAGGTTAGTTAAAAATTTTATGGCCAAAGGAAAGTTCTCTGGTATGGTAGAAAAAGATTTTTTCGGTAATGAAATAAAGCCATTTGATTTAGTAGTTAAAAAATCAATTACTGCAACAGAAGAAGAAATAAAAATAAATAATAGAGCTAGAAGTGCAAGATTAAGAATAGCAGTAAAGAAATGACAAACCGTTTAAAGTCAGAAATAGAAGCAGAAAAAAAGCTTGCAGAGCCAGCAATAGCTCCGCAAAAGCAAATGCCAGAAGCTGCACCTAATTTTTTCACGGTTTTATTATCTAAAAAGGCTTTCTCAAAAGAATCTGCCACAGAGGCACTGCCGTTTTTATTGTTTTTAGCCTTTTTAGGCATGGTTTACATTGGCAACAGACATAGTGCAGAAAACAACATCAGAAAAATTGATGGTTTAAATAAAGAAGTAAAAGAGTTGAGCTGGGATTTTAAAACGCTTAAAGCAGATTTAATGTTTAAAAGCCGCCAAACAGAAGTAATATTAAAAGTGGACTCGTTGCTTGGTTTAAAAGTATCAGTACAGCCACCAATTAAGTTAAAAGCAAATTAGAAAATGAATATCAGAACCAATATTCTTTTAAGAGCGTATGCAGCCTTTGGGCTCATCATACTTTTTGCTGTAGCTGTAGTTGCAAAAATGCTTCATGTGCAAGTGGTACAAGGAGATAAGTACAGAGCAATGGCTGATAGCCTAAGTACAAAATATGCCGAGGTTGAAGCATCAAGAGGAAATATTTATTCTATTGATGGCAGTTTGTTAGCTACATCTGTTCCTGAGTATGATATCAGAATGGATCTTATGGCTGGTGGAATAGAAGATAACGATGTTTTTTACAGTAAAGTAGATTCTTTAGCAGCTAAGCTATCTAATTATTTTAAAGATAAATCTGAGAGTGAATATTCAAGAGCTTTAAGAAATGCAAGGCAAGATAAACAGCGTTATTTTTTAGTAAAAAGAAATATCAGTTATCAAGATTTAAAAGCACTTAAAAAGTTCCCAATATTCAATTTAGGGAGATATAAAGGTGGGATGATTGCTGTGCAGGAGAATAAAAGGATTTTGCCTTTTAGAGATTTAGCATACAGAACTATTGGTTACTATAACATGAAATCTAATACCACTGTGGGCCTTGAAGGTGCTTACGGGGATTATATTAATGGTGAAAGTGGTAAAAGATTAGTTCAAAGAATTGCTGGTGGTGTTTGGATGCCTGTTAATGATGATGCAGAAATTGCTCCAAAAGCTGGTGCCGATATCATCTCAACCATTGATGTTAATATGCAAGATTTGGCTCAAAATGCTTTGAAAAAGCAATTGATAAAATCTGCTGCAGATTTTGGTTGTGTGTTGGTAATGGAAGTGAAAACGGGTGAAATTAAAGCCATTGCAAATTTTACCAAAGTAGGAGAAGACGAATATAAAGAAACCTACAATTATGCAATTGCACAGAGCGCAGAACCTGGTTCTACCTTCAAATTAGCATCATATATGGTGGCTATGGACGACGGTAAATTTGGAGTAAATGATATTATGGACACAGAAGGTGGCAATTATAAGCTTTACCGTCACACTATAAGAGATCATGAAAATGAGGGTGTTATACCCATGAAAGTGGCTTTTGAAAGATCATCTAACGTTGCAATTGTAAAACAGATTTATAAAAATTACAAAGATAATCCTGATGAGTTTACCAGCAAACTACATGATTTGCATTTAGGCGAAAAATTAGGTTTACAAATATCAGGAGAGGGAACGCCATTAATTAAAACTACAAAAAGCAAATCGTGGAGCGGTTTAACCCTGCCACAAATGGCTTATGGTTACGAGTTAAAAATGACTCCAATCCAAATTTTAACGCTTTATAATGCGGTTGCTAATAATGGTAAAATGATAGCGCCATTATTTGTACATGAAATTAGAAGGTTAGGTAATACAGTTGAGCTTTTTAAAGCTCGCGTAATTAAAGATAAAATTTGTTCTGATAATACTTTAAACCTGTTAAAAGAAATGTTAGAAGGTGTGGTTGAAGAAGGTACAGCAAGTACCATCAATAATCCGCTATATAAAATTGCAGGTAAAACAGGTACAGCGCAAGTTGCCGATGGGGCAAATGGATACAAGGGCAAAAGGAAATATCAAGCTTCTTTTTGTGGCTACTTTCCTGCTGATAACCCAAAATATTCAATGATTGTTGTAGTGCAAAACCCAACAAAAGGTTCTTATTATGCAGCATCTGTTGCTGGGCCAGTTTTTAGAGAAGTTGCCGATGTTGTTTTTGGTAGCGATTTAGAAATGGATAACCAAAGCAAAATACCACAGTTAGTAGGTAATACAAGAATGCCAGAGGTGAAAGGAAAGTATAAAAAATCTACCCAAAATGTTTACAAAGCTTTTGGCGTAAAGGCATTATTGGCTTCTAACAATCAAGAAGAATTAGGTATTGATACCAATAGTGGCATAGCGTATAAAGAGGTGAAAATGAATAAAGGTTTAGTTCCTAATGTGGAAGGCATGGGTTTAAAAGATGCTTTATATGTTTTAGGAAATTCAGGTTTATCGCCAGTTGTAAAAGGAAAAGGAGAGGTTAAAACACAGTCTTTAATAGCTGGAACACCAATTTATAAAGGAACAAGAATATTAATAGAATTAGAATAATTAAGTGGCAGTATTAAAAGATATATTATACGGAGTTGCTTTAGAGCATGTGGTAGGTTCTACAGATGTAGAGGTTACTGCTGTGCATTTTGATTCGAGAAAAGTAGCTGAAGGCAGTTTGTTTGTAGCTATAAAAGGAACTGTATCTGATGGGCATCTTTTTATAAAAACAGCTATTGATAAAGGTGCTAAAGTTATTGTATGTGATACTTTGCCAAATGCTTTTGAAGATAGTATTATATATGTTAAAGTTGCTGATGCCGGAAAAGCGTTAGGTATTATGGCTGCTA
This sequence comes from Pedobacter alpinus, assembly GCF_042684645.1. Lineage (NCBI taxonomy): Bacteria > Pseudomonadati > Bacteroidota > Sphingobacteriia > Sphingobacteriales > Sphingobacteriaceae > Pedobacter > Pedobacter alpinus. The sequence continues at coordinate 21,829 of NZ_JBHULV010000015.1, read as the reverse complement.
ATTTTTATCAGCAACCATCAAAAAAAATAAAATTAGTAGGTATTACAGGTACAAATGGCAAAACCACAGTTGCTACATTACTTTATAAATTATTTAGAGAATTAGGTTTTAAAGTAGGCTTAATTTCTACGGTTGAAAATCAAATTAACGATAAAATAATTCCATCAACACATACCACACCAGACCCAATTGCATTAAATATTTTATTAAATGACATGGTGATTTTAGGTTGCGATTATTGTTTTATGGAAGTAAGCTCTCATGCAATTGCACAACACCGTATAGAAGGTTTAACTTTTACAGGAGGAATTTTTACCAATATTACTCATGATCACCTTGATTTTCACTTAACGTTTGATAACTACATTAAAGCTAAAAAAGCATTTTTTGATGGTTTAAATAAATCGGCTTTTGCATTAACCAATACTGATGATAAAAACGGGATGGTCATGTTGCAAAATACAGCTGCTCATAAAAAAACTTACGGTTTAAAAACCCTTGCAGATTTTAAAGCAAAAATCATAGAAAATCAGTTTTCGGGTTTACACTTAGATATTGATAATCAAGAGGTTTATTTTAAACTAGTTGGCAGCTTTAACGCTTCAAATTTATTGGCAGTTTATGGTGCTGCTTTATTGCTAGATCAAGATAAAACAAAAGTACTTACCATTTTAAGTAAGCTTAACGGCGCCGAAGGAAGATTTGATTACATCATTTCTCCAAATGGTATTATTGGCATTGTTGATTATGCACATACACCAGATGCGATTGAGAACGTATTAAGTACAGTTGATAACATTAGGTCTAAAACTGAAACTGTAATTACCATAATTGGTTGCGGTGGCGATAGAGACAAAACCAAACGCCCATTAATGGCGCAAACTGCTTGCGATTGGAGCGATAAAGTGATTTTAACTTCTGATAATCCTCGAACAGAAAATCCTGAGCAAATAATTAAAGAAATGCAGGTTGGTGTGTCGCCAGTTAACCAAAAAAAGGTGCTTTCAATTACTGATAGAAAAGAGGCGATAAGAACTGCTTGCCATTTAGCTAAACCTGGTGATATTATTTTAATTGCCGGTAAAGGACATGAAAAGTATCAAGAAGTAAACGGAGTAAGAACTCATTTTGACGATAAAGAAATACTAGCTGATTGTTTTATCCAATTAGGTTCAAATTAATTTAAAGGGAATATGTTATACCATCTTTTCAATTATTTAGACAAACAATTCGACTTTCCAGGGGCGGGTGTTTTTCAATTTATCTCTTTTAGAGCTGGTATGGCTATGATTCTTTCATTGGTGATAACTACCGTTTACGGGAACCGCTTAATAAATTATTTAAGGTATAAACAAGTTGGCGAAACAGTAAGAAACTTAGGTTTAGACGGGCAAGTTCAAAAGCAAGGTACGCCTACAATGGGGGGCTTAATAATTATTGCTGGCGTACTTATACCAACTATACTTTTAGCAAGGTTAGAAAATATTTATATCATTTTAATGATTGTTACCACCGTTTGGATGGGTTGTATTGGTTTCTTAGATGATTATATTAAAGTATTCAAAAAGAACAAAGAAGGTTTAGCAGGTAGGTTTAAAATTGTTGGTCAGGTAGGTTTGTCTTTAGTGGTAGGTTGGACCATGTTTTTTCACCCTGGTATTTTGGTGCGTCAAACCATTAGCGAAGTTCCGTCAATTGTTAAAAATGAAAAATTACCTGTTGGTGGCTTTAAAGAAGAAATTATTAATGAAAAAGGCGAACGTTTAATTAGGGTAGAAAAGAGTAATGGAGTTTATTACGCTAAAGATGTAAAATCAACCATTACAAATATTCCTTTTTATAAAAACAATGAGTTTGACTACGCTAAAGTTTTAAAATTTTTAGGAGACGATTATCAAAAGTACTCATTGGTGGTTTTTCTGCTGTTTGTTATTGTTATTATAACTGCGGTATCAAATGGGGCAAATATTACGGATGGTATTGATGGTTTAGCCACAGGAACTTCCGCTATTATTGGTATTACGTTAGCACTATTAGCATACGTTTCTGGTAACACCATCATAGCCGATTATTTAAAGATTATATATATCCCAAATTCAGGCGAGCTGGTGATTTTTGCGGCTGCTTTTGTGGGTGCTTGTATTGGTTTTTTATGGTATAATGCTTATCCAGCTCAGGTTTTTATGGGCGATACTGGTAGTTTAACCATTGGTGGTATCATCGCTGTATTTGCCATTATGATTCGTAAAGAATTATTGATACCTATTTTATGTGGTGTGTTTTTAATAGAAAACCTATCAGTAATTATACAAGTAAGCTGGTTTAAATACACCCGCAAAAAACACGGAGAAGGTAGGCGTGTTTTCTTAATGTCGCCATTGCACCATCATTTTCAAAAGAAAGGATACCACGAATCTAAAATTGTAAGTCGTTTTTGGATAGTAGGAATCATATTGGCCATCATAACCATTGTAACACTGAAATTGAGATAAGATTAAAATCAAGACACAAGAATCAAGACACAAGAATCAAGGCACAAGAATCAAGACATGAATAGTAATCCCCAAAATATTCCACACAGCGCTCCCTCTCCTTTGGAGAGGGCTGGGGTGAGGCTCGTCATATTAGGCGCAGGCGAAAGCGGAGTTGGTGCAGCTATTTTGGCGCAGCAAAAAGGCTTTGATGTTTTTGTGTCTGATTTCGGAATCATTAAAGAGGATTACCAAGCAGAACTGAAAAAATATGCTATTCCTTTTGAATCTGAAAAACATACAGAAGAATTAATTTTAAATGCAAACGAGGTTATAAAAAGCCCAGGAATTGCAGATAAAGTTGCCATTATTCAAAAATTAAAGGCATTAAGTGTTCCAATTATATCAGAGATAGAATTTGCTGCTCGCTACACCACAGCAAAGTTGGTGTGCATTACTGGTTCAAACGGTAAAACCACTACAACTTTATTAACCTACCATATTTTAAAAGCAGCAGGTTTAAACGTTGGTTTAGCTGGCAATATTGGTAACAGCTTTGCAAAACAAGTTGCTCAAGAAAATTTTGATACTTACGTTTTAGAGCTGAGTAGTTTTATGTTGGATGATATGTTTGCCTTCAAAGCAGACATCGCCATCTTATTAAACATCACTCCAGATCATTTAGATAGATATGATTACCAAATGGCTAATTATGTAAAATCTAAATTTAGGATAACGCAAAATCAAACTTCGGCAGATCATTTTATTTATTGCGATGACGATGCCGAAATAAAAAATTATATGGCTACGGCCGATATTAAAAGTCAAAAACACCCTTTTTCTATTGAACATAAAGTAGAAAATGGAGCTTATTTAAACGCCGAAAATCTAATGATAAATCTCACTAATACCCACCAATTCGATATGACAATTAACGACCTAGCTCTGCAAGGTAAGCACAACACTTACAACTCTATGGCTTCTGGTATAGCTGCTAAAATTCTTGAACTAAGAGAAGGTACCATCCGCGAAAGCATGGGAAGCTACAAAAATATCGAACACCGGTTAGAATTTGTAGCCAATATATCGGGTATTACTTTTATTAACGATTCTAAGGCAACAAATGTAAATTCTGTTTGGTATGCCTTAGAAAGTATTAATACAGATGTTGTTTTAATTATGGGTGGTGTAGATAAAGGAAATGATTACAACATGTTAAAAGATTTAGTAAAGCAAAAAGTAAAAGCTATTATTTGCTTAGGTAAGGATAATAAAGCTTTGCATAACGCTTTTGAAGATGAGGTTGAGATAATGGTAAATACTTTTTCGGCAAGTGAAGCTGTAGAAATTGCTTATCATTTGGCTAAAAAAGGAAGTACAGTTTTATTGTCTCCGGCTTGTGCAAGTTTTGATTTATTTAAAAATTACGAAGATAGGGGCAATCAGTTTAAAGCAGCAGTAAAAGAACTTTAATAATGATAAATACAATACTAAACCAAACAAAAGGTGATAGATGGATTTGGCTCATCATCATACTACTGTCTATGATTTCTGTTTTAGCGGTTTATAGTGCTACAGGTACTTTAGCTTATAAAAAAGGAGTAGGGTCAGAGTCTTTGATGATGAAACACTTTCTGTTTATAGTTTTAGGTTTTGTATTAATTTATTTTGCGCATTTACTCAACTACCGCTACTACGCCGGAATTTCAAAAATTCTAATGGTGGTAACCATTCCTTTATTAGTTTACACCCTTGTTTTTGGTAGCCACGTTAACGAGGCAAGTAGGTGGATAGCTATCCCAGGTACTGGTTTAACTTTTCAAACTTCCGATTTAGCAAAATTGGCTTTAATTACCTATTTAGCAAGAACTTTAACCAAACAACAAACAAATATTAAGGATTTTAAAACTACCGTTTTATGGCTTTTATTGCCAATGGGAACAATATTTTTATTGATAGCTTACGCCAATTTATCAACAGCTATGATGCTTGCAGGCGTGGGTGTTTTGGTATTATTAATTGGCAGGGTTAGCTTTAAACAAATAAGCGTTGTTGGCGGCGGATTACTTATTTTATTGTTGGTAGTGGTTTTATTAGGTCCACGTCGTGGAGTTTATATTTCAAGGGTAAAATCTTATTTGCATCCAGAAATGCAAAATTCTGATAAAACGTTTCAACAAAACCAAGCTAAAATAGCAGTTGCAGCTGGTGGTTTTTTTGGTAAAGGTCCAGGTAATAGTACACAACGAAACTTTTTACCTCATCCATATTCAGATTTTATTTTTGCAATTATAATTGAAGAATATGGCTCATTTGGCGGCGCTTCAATTGTGTTTTTGTATATTTTACTCATGTATAGAATCATAAAAATTGTAACACAAGCACCAAAAGCATTTGGTGCATTATTAGCTGCTGGTTTAGGTTTTAGTTTAACCATACAAGCCTTAGCAAATATGGCTGTTGCAGTTAATTTGTTTCCAGTAACAGGTGTGCCATTACCATTGGTGAGCATGGGCGGAACATCAATTTTATTTACAAGCGTAGCTTTCGGTATTATATTATCGGTGAGTAAAGATATAGAAGATAACAAAGCCCATAGTGGTAATGAAGAAAAGATAATTGTAGGAGAAATACCAGCGATGGGGTAAGGAATAATGATAGATGGAGAGAATGATTCAAGGATAGAATAGATTAATCATTCATTCAAAATTCTTTCATTCAAAATTAAATTAAGCGATGGCAAAAAGAATAATCATAAGTGGTGGCGGAACCGGAGGACATATCTTCCCTGCTATTGCTATTGCCAATGCGTTAAAGAAAATTGACGATAAAACAGAAATTTTATTTGTTGGTGCAAAGGGGCGTATGGAGATGGAAAAAGTTCCGGCTGCAGGTTATTCAATTATAGGTTTAGATATTCAGGGTTTTCAAAGAAGTTCATTGTTAAAAAATGTGTTTCTTCCATTTAAAATAATTGGCAGTATTTTAAAATCTTTGTCAATTATAAAGAATTTTAAACCCGATGCGGTAGTTGGAGTTGGTGGTTATGCATCAGGACCATTATTGTATGCAGCATCACTTAAAAAAGTGCCATACCTCATACAAGAACAAAATTCTTATGCGGGTATAACTAATAAATATTTGGGTAAAAATGCCGAGAAAGTTTGTGTAGCTTTTGATAACATGCAAGCTTTTTTTAAAGCAGATAAATTGATAAAAACCGGTAACCCAGTAAGGGAAAATGCAATTGATGTTATTGGAAAAAGACAAGAAGCAATGGATTTCTTTGAATTGGATAGCACAAAAAAAACAGTTTTAGTTGTTGGTGGTAGTCTTGGTGCTGGTACTTTAAATAACAGCATGATGGCAGGTTTAAGTACTTTCCAAAGTGCAGATGTGCAATTAATATGGCAAACAGGTAAGTATTATTACAAAAGTATAATAGAAAGATACGGTAATCAACCAAAAGATAACGGAATAAGAATTTATGAATTTTTAAACCGTATGGATTTGGCTTTTGCTGCAAGTGATGTAATTATATCAAGAGCGGGAGCTGGCACCATTGCTGAACTTTGTTTAGTAAATAAACCAGTAATATTAGTGCCATCGCCAAATGTTGCAGAAGACCATCAAACAAAAAATGCAAACGCTTTGGTTAGTAAAAAAGCAGCTGTTTTAATAGCTGATAAACATGCAGAGTCTGAGTTGGTAGATCAAACTTTAAAGCTATTGAGCGATAAAGAATTGATGGACAATTTGATAAGAAATATAGCAGCTTTAGGCCTGCCTAATGCGGATGAACAAATAGCTAAAGAAGTAATTAAAATAGCAAACCAATGATGAATTTAAACGATATTAAACGAGTGTACCTTATCGGGATTGGCGGTATTGGTATGAGCGGCTTGGCTCGTTATTTTCATTTAAAAGGATTTGTTGTTTGCGGGTATGATAAAACCGTAACCCCATTAACGGAAGCTTTATCAACCGAAGGTATTTGCATCAGCTATATAGATGATAGCAGTTTAATTCCCATATCGTTTCAAGAAAATGCGGTAGAAACTTTGATAATTTATACCCCAGCTATTCCAAAAAATAGCGAAGTGTTAAATTACTTTATCAATAAAGGCTTTAAGCTGTATAAAAGGTCACAAGTTTTAGGGATACTATCAAAAGACTCTTTTACTGTTGCGGTTGCAGGTACACATGGTAAAACCACTACAAGTACTTTAGTGGCTCATTTATTAAAGGTTGGTGGTATAAATTGTTCTGCTTTTTTAGGTGGCATTTCATCTAATTACAATACCAATTTGCTAATTGGCACAAGCAATGTAATGGTAGTTGAGGCTGATGAGTATGATCGTTCTTTTTTAACATTGCATCCAAATATAGCAGCAATAACTTCTATGGATGCAGATCATTTAGATATTTATGGAGCCGAAGAGCAATTGCATGAATCTTTTAAGCTTTTTGCAAACCAAGTAAAAGAAGGTGGGAAGTTAATTTATAGAGAGGGCTTGCCTTTAAACAATGGTGAAACTTACGGCATATCAACAACTGCAATTGCAAAAGCATTAAACGTGAGGATAGAAAATGGTACATTCTTCTTCGATTTCCAAAATAATGATATACTTCTTAAAGATTTAGAATTAGGCTTACCTGGGCAACACAATGTAGAAAACGCTGTTGCGGCAGTAGAAATTGCCTTTCAAATGAATATTGAACAAAGTTTAATTAGAGCTGGTTTAGCTTCGTTTACTGGTGTTAAAAGAAGATTTGAATATCAGGTGAAAACAGCAAATCATATTTATATTGATGATTATGCACATCATCCAGAAGAATTAAGGGCTTGCTTTTTAGCAGTTAGGTCTTTATATCCAAACAAAAAATTAACAGTTGTTTTTCAGCCTCATTTATTTACCAGAACAAGAGATTTTTTAGGTGCTTTTGCAGAAGTTTTAAACACGGCAGACCAATTATTGCTATTAGACATTTACCCAGCCAGAGAATTACCTATAGAAGGGATTAGCAGCAATACTTTAGCAGCTAAAATGGATGCAAAGAAAGTTTTGGTTTGTGGAAAACAGGAAGCATTGAAATTAATAGATAACCAAAAACCCGAACTACTTTTGACGGTTGGTGCGGGAGATATAGATACGCTTGTTTTACCATTTAAAAATATGCTAAACAATGCTTAAAAAAATAAAGTGGAAACTTGTTTTTATTTGCTTTGCTTGGGTAGTTAGCTTAAGTGGCTTGGTGGTTTTAATGGGTTTTATTGAAGTAAAAAAAGCGGAAAATACTTGCAATAAAGTTCAAGTGATTTTGCCTGGTAACCAATTTTTTATTGAAAGGGCAGAAGTTGACGAAATTTTAAACCGCAAGAACGGATTATTGATTGGTAGAAGATTAAGCAATATCAATATCCAAGATTTGGAAAACAGGTTAAAAGCAAACCCTTTTATAGAGTATGCAAAAGTTTTTATTGATATGGATGGAATTATCCATGCAGAAATAAAGCAAAGAGTACCTGTGGTACGAATATTGAATATGGCGGGTCAGGATTTTTATATAGACCAAAATGGATTAAAAGTGCCATTGTCTGATCATTTTACAGCAAGAGTATTGGTTGCAAACGGTAAAATAACTGAGGGATTTAGTGGTAAGGTTGATACTTTAAGAACTAAAACCGCTAAAGATTTGTATCAAGTGGCAAAATATATTAGTGCAGATTCTTTATGGAATGATCAAATAGTACAAGTATATGTAAATGATATAAAAGATTTAGAATTTGTACCAAGGGTAGGCAATCAACAAATCATTTTTGGAGACGCCTCATTTTTAGAAGAGAAATTTAGAAACCTGATGATTTTTTATAAAAAAGCAATTCCAATGGTAGGTTGGGATACTTATAGCACTATCAACTTAAAGTTTAAAGGGCAAATTGTTTGCGAGCGTAGAGACTCTACCATCATCAAGCAAAAGCTAAAACAAATTAAGGTAGATAGCCTACAAAATATTAATACAGAAATACAAGATTCAACAAAAAATATACGCTGACATGGAAAAAGGTATAACTAAGCAGTCAAAAAGTTCGTCAATTGTAGTCGGTTTAGATATCGGTACAACCAAAATATGTGTCATTATTGGCCGTAGAAACGAGCATGGTAAAATTGAAGTTTTAGGCTTAGGTAAAGCAGAGTCTGCTGGGGTTACCCGCGGCGTAGTCTCTAATATTGCTAAAACAGTAAAAGGTATTTTACAAGCGGTAGAAGAGGGTAGTTCGCAATCAAATGTTGATGTTAAAATAGTAAACGTAGGTATTGCAGGGCAGCATATTAAAAGTTTGCAACACCGCGGAATTTTAACGCGTAAAGATTTAAGCAACGAAATTTCTAAAAGAGATATTGACCGCTTGATAGACGATATGTATAAACTAGCAATGAGTCCGGGCGAAGAAATTATACATGTTTTACCTCAAGAATTTACTGTTGATAACGAGCCAGGAGTTAAAGACCCAATTGGGATGGCTGGGGTTCGTTTAGAAGCAAATTTCCATATCATAACGGGGCAAGTAACTGCTATTAAAAATATTATGAAATGTGTGGTTCAAGGGAACTTAGAAACACAAGATTTAATTTTAGAGCCATTAGCTTCTTCAGAATCTGTATTAAGCGAAGAAGAAAAAGAAGCAGGTGTTGTACTTGTTGATATAGGTGGTGGTACTACTGATGTTGCTATTTTCCATGAAGGCATCATCCGTCATACTGCGGTTATTCCATTTGGTGGTAATAGCGTAACCGAAGATATTAGAGAGGGATGTGCGGTAATGCGTAACCAAGCAGAACTTTTAAAAGTGAAATTCGGATCGGCTTTAGCACAAGAAAATAAAGACAACGAGATTATTTGCGTACCGGGTTTACGTGGAAGAGAGCCAAAAGAAATTTCGGTTAAAAACTTAGCCAACGTTATAGAGGCTCGCATGGAAGAAATTATAGACCATGTGCATTATGAGATTAAATCTTCTGGATATGAAAAGCGTTTAATTGGAGGTATTGTGGTAACTGGTGGTGGTGCATTATTAAAGCACTTACCACAATTAATAGAATACGTTACAGGTTTAGATTGCCGTGTTGGCTACCCTAATGAACATTTAGCTAAAAATGAAACTTTACCAAAAAACGTTTACGAAGATTTAAAAAGTCCAATGTATGCAACAGGTATTGGTTTATTGATAAAAGGAATAGAAAAAGTAGAATCTGAGTATTATAAAGATAACCAAGTGGTGAAAACTGTAGATACACCACAAGAATCAAGTGCCAAAAAGAACCGTGGTTTGTTTGCAGCATTGTTAGATGGAACAAAGAAATTCATCAAAGACGATATCTCAGATCAAGATTTTTTAAAATAATTTTCAACAAAACATAAGTTTTCCACACAATTAACATTTGTGGATAACTTATGTGGAAAATTATTTAATATTACAAGAGGATATAAATCGATCATAATAAAAATTAACAACTGATTATTAAGGATATGCAGTTCGAAATGTTAAAAGAAAAATCATCCATCATCAAAGTTATTGGTGTTGGGGGTGGCGGAGGTAACGCAGTTAACCACATGTACAGACAAGGAATCACTGGTGTTGATTTCATTATTTGTAATACAGATGCTCAAGCTTTAGAATTAAGCCCAATACCTAATAAAGTTCAATTAGGTGCAAGTTTAACTGAGGGAATGGGTGCTGGCTCTATACCAGAGGTGGGTAAAAACTCGGCGATTGAAAACATTGACGATGTAAAAGAGATGTTAGGTTCAAACACTCGTATGCTTTTTATTACTGCCGGAATGGGTGGTGGTACAGGTACAGGTGCTAGTCCAATCATCGCAAAAGCTGCAAAAGAACTTGATATCCTAACAGTTGCAATTATAACTACTCCATTTTCTTTTGAAGGTAAACGCAGAAGAATGCAAGCCGAAGAAGGTTTAGAAGAGTTAAAAAAATATGTAGATTCTTACCTAGTTATTTCAAATGATCGCTTGCGTGAAATATTCGGTAACCTAACTTTAGGCTCAGCTTTTGGTCAGGCCGATGATATTTTAACTACCGCAGCAAAAGGAATTGCAGAGATTATCACTGTACCCGGTTACATAAACGTCGATTTTAAAGATGTGCGTACCGTTATGAAAGAAAGCGGTGTTGCCATCATGGGTAGTTTTGCAGCCGAAGGCGAAAACAGAGCTTTAAAAGCAGTTGAAGGTGCTTTAGCTTCTCCATTATTAAAAGATAACGAGATTGAAGGTGCTAGATATATTTTACTAAATATCAGCTCCGGAGATAAAGAAGTTACCATGGATGAAGTAAGTATTATTACAGACTTTATTCAAGAACAAGCTGGCTTATCTGCCGATTTAATTTGGGGTAACTGTAGCGATCCAGAATTGAAAGATAATATATCAGTTACCATTATTGCTACCGGTTTCCAAACTTTAGAAGAAAGAGAGCAAACTAAACAGAGCGCTCCTAAAAAACAATTTTTAACTACCGATACGCCTCTTATTAGACCAATTAATGAGTTTTCTAAGAAACCAGCTCCAGTAGTTGAAGACGTAAGAGAAGAAAGAGTTCAAGTTCCGGTTTATAAAACAGGAGAGCAAGCAGCAACTCCTCCAGCAGATTTATTTGCTGATATGTTTAAATCAACTCCTCAAAAACCAATAATTGAATCTCAGGCAGAAATTGTAAAACATCAATTATTTGAGTCAGAAAAGGAAGAAGAAACTGACGATGCAGAAGATACTTTTGGTTTTAACCTAAAATTTTCTGAGCCAGAAGTATTTACTCCTTTAAATAGCTTAGAAGAAGAGGAAGAAAACGAAGAAGTTCAATCTTTTCAACAACCTCAACAAGAAATTATTGCGAGTGTAGATGAGTATAAAACAGATGAATCTATGGAAGAGCAATTGAGAAAATCTAAAGAACGTATTTTACGTTTAAAAGACTTAAGTATGAAATTGCGCTCTACTTCTGGTTTACAAGAATTAGAAAATGAACCCGCTTACAAAAGAAAGCAGATGCAACTAAAAGAAGTTCCTCATTCCTCAGAATCTCAAGTTTCAAGATTTACATTAACCAGTGAGGATGGACAAACTGAAATTCGTCCGAATAACTCTTTTTTACATGATAATGTAGATTAATAGAACATGATGTAAATAAGAAAGCCATTCCTTATAAAGAATGGCTTTCTTGTTAAAAAGGTATTACCACAAAAGTCACTTTTTGTTAATCATTTATAAAAAGCGTAAATTTGCAAGGTTTTTAAAATAAACGCAAAATAAAATAATATAAAATATTGGATATTTTTGAGAAGATAGCGAAAAACATGGGGCCTTTAGGTCAGCACCAAAAGTGGTCCCATGGATATTTTTCTTTTCCTAAATTGGAAGGAGAAATTGCCCCTCACATGAATTTTAGAGGGAAAGAACATTTGGTTTGGAGTTTAAATAATTATTTAGGTTTAGCAAATCATCCAGAGGTAAGAGCAGTAGATGCGCAAGCAGCGTTAGATTACGGAATGGCCTACCCAATGGGCGCCAGAATGATGTCTGGAAACTCTAACCACCACGAAGAATTAGAAAAATCTTTAGCAGAATTTACTGGTTTTGAAGATGCTTTTTTATTAAATTTTGGGTATCAAGGTATATTATCTGCCATTGATGCTTTAGTTGATAGAAATGATGTAATTGTTTACGATGCAGAATCACATGCTTGTATTATTGATGGCGTTCGTTTACACATGGGCAAACGTTATGTTTATTTACATAACGATATGGAGAGCCTTGAAAAACAATTGCAAAGAGCTACCAAATTAGCAGAAACAACTGGCGGTGGTATTTTAGTAATTACTGAAGGTGTATTTGGGATGTCTGGTGCGCAAGGTAAGCTAAAAGAAATTGTTGCATTAAAAGAGAAATACAGTTTCCGTATTTTAATTGATGATGCACATGGTTTTGGTACTATGGGTAAAACTGGTTCTGGCGCACATGAAGAGCAAGATGTTGTAAAAGGAATTGATGTTTACTTTGGTACTTTTGCAAAATCTATGGCTGGTATTGGAGCTTTTATTGCATCAAATGAAGAAATAACAAATTTCTTAAGATACAATATGCGTTCTCAAACATTTGCTAAATCTTTACCAATGCCTATGGTTATTGGTTTAAAAAAGAGATTAGAAATGTTAAGAACCAAACCAGAGTTAAAAGCTAAACTTTGGGAAATTGCAACTGCATTACAATCGGGCTTAAAAGCTAAAGGGTTTAATATAGGTACTACAAATTCTGTTGTAACACCAGTTTTCTTAAAAGGCGAATTAAGCGAAGCAACAGCAATTACTATGGATTTAAGAGAAAACTACGGTATTTTCTGTTCAATAGTTATTTACCCAGTAATACCAAAAGGTTTAATTATGTTAAGATTAATCCCTACTGCTATGCACACTTTAGAAGACGTTGATAGAACATTATCAGCATTTAGCGAAGTACGTGATAAACTTGAAAAAGGTTATTATAAAGATAAAAAAGAAGCAACAGTTTAAGTGCGTCTTTATCAATTAAAAGCGTCTCAGATTTAGGTTTGAGACGCTTTTTTATTTTTAACCTCAGCTCTATTATTACTACGAATCTATTTTTATCATTTGATTTAAAGTGTGAATATAAAATATAAGTATTCGACAATTAAATAATTTCTTAATCAATCAATAAAAAATATTCTATTATAAAAGTTTTTAGCCTTAAGCTTTGTGAATTTTGCTTTTAGCCTTAATATAAACTTATATTGCATAATAAATATTTAGCGATGAGATTTCTGTTTATACTTTCCATCTTTTTATTGCTCAACCTAAGTTTAAAAGCCCAGCAATACGATGTTATTTTTAAAAATGCAAAAGTATTAGACGGTACAGGAAACAGTTGGTACAGAGCAGATGTTGCTACAAAAGGTAATTTAATAACTAAAATTTCTCCTAATATTATTGCAAAAGCAAAGCAAGTAATTGATGTTAATGGATTGTTTCTTACTCCGGGTTTTATAGATGTGCATACACATATTGAAAACGATGAAGAGAAAACACCTACTGCAAATAGTTTTATTTACGATGGTGTTACAAGTGTAATAACTGGTAATTGCGGTTCATCAGAAGTTAATATTAAAAAGTATCTTAATTATGTAGATTCTGTTCGTTTATCTATTAATGTTGGTGTTTTAATTGGGCATAATAGTGTGCGTAAAGCGGTAATAGGAAGAGCAAACAGAGAACCAAATCCTCAAGAATTGCAACAAATGAAAACCATAGTTAGTCAAGCAATGCAAGATGGCGCAATGGGACTTTCTACTGGTTTAATTTATATACCTGGAACTTATACCAAAACAGATGAGATAATCGAATTAGCTAAAGTAGTTGCTCCGCATAACGGATTATACGCAACCCACATGCGAAGCGAATCTGGTAAAGTTAAAGAAGCTATTAATGAAGCAATAACAGTAGGAGAAGCAGCTGGTATTCCAGTACAAATTTCACATTTTAAAATAGGAGGGAAGCAAAATTGGGGACAAAGCGACCAAACTTTAGCTTTGGTAAAGCAAGCAAGGTTAAAAGGTTTAGATGTAACCATTGATCAATATCCATATACAGCTAGTAACACATCCATCAGTACTTTATTGCCAGATGATGTTTTGGCAGATGGACAGGATTCTCTAATTGCCCGATTAAATAATCCTAAAATAAAAGAGAAAGTAGTTAGAGAAATGCTATCAAGTTTGAAATCAAAAACATTAAAACATTATAATTATGCTGTAGTGGCTTATTACGCTCTAGACACTTCATATAATGGTAAAAGTATAGAAGAAATTAATTTAATGAAAGGTAGAAAACACAAAGCTAAAGCCGAAGTTGAAACCATTTTGGATATTATGAGAAATGGTGGAGCAGGAGCTGTTTTTCATGGGATGAGTGAAGATGACGTTAAAAATATAATGCAATATCCTTTTAATATGCCAGCCTCTGATGCGGGGATTAGAGAATTTGGCGCAGGAATCCCTCACCCAAGAGGGTATGGCACTAATGCTCGAGTTTTAGGGAAATATGTAAGGGAAGAAAAAGTAATAAGTTTAGAAGAAGCGGTTAGAAGAATGACTTCCTTGCCTGCCCAAAAATTCCAAATTAAAGACCGTGGTTTAATTAAAGAAGGGATGAAAGCAGATATTGTAGTTTTTGATGCTGATAAAGTAATTGATTTATCAACTTATGCAAAACCTCATGCTTTATCAACCGGATTTAAACATGTAATGGTAAACGGAAGGCTAACTTTGGAAAATGGAGTGCATAATAGGGTGAGGAATGGGGTGGCTTTGAGGCATGAGGAATAATCGTAAAATAAAATTGGAATTGTTACCAAAATGGTAATATATTTGTTTTTGAAAGATGAGAGTTATTGCAAAGAAAATTTTAGTGACATTTTTTATAAAGCATGCCTCCGCAAAAGCAAATTTAGAAGCATGGTTTCTAGAGATTTCTGAATCAGATTGGAGCAAACCAGAAGATGTTATAAAAGATTACCCAACAGCAGATGTAATTACAGGAAAAAGAATTGTTTTTAATATTAATGGCAATCATTATAGATTAATTGTAGATATTGAATTTAAATTAAGATTGGTATTTATAGTTTGGGTAGGCACTCATGCTGCTTACGATAAAATTAATGTAAAGGAGGTAAAATATGTTGAAAGTAATTAAAACTGAAACGGAGTATGAAGATGCTTTGTCTCATATATATGATTTATTGCAAAAGGATTTAGGTCAAAACACTGCAGAATATGACGAGTTAGAAGTGCTTTCTTTATTGATTGAACATTACGAAAAGGAACATTATCCAATTTCATCCCCATCACCAATAGAGGCCATCAAATTCAGATTAGAACAGTTAGGGAAACCCACATCGGAACTTACTGAAATATTAGGAGCTAGAAGCAGGCAATCTGAGATATTGAGTGGGAAAAGAAAACTGAGTTTAGCAATGATTAGAAAACTTAATGAGATTTTAGGTATTCCAGCTCAGAGCTTGATAGCTGATTATTAAAAAAGGCGAGCCTAAACTCGCCTTTTTAATCAAACCTAATTTTACTGAAATTAACCTTCAGTTTTTTTATTAGAAATTAGTTAGTTGGAACAATATCTATAATTACTGTTCTGTTATAAAAACGTTCTTCTGGTGTGCTGTTATCAAATGGTGCTTTATTAGGGTCTTCTCCAAAGCCAAAAGTTTCAAATTTCACTTTAGTTTTACCAGCACTTTTTAAGGCTTTTTCTAAGATTCTTTGCGCTTCCATTGCTCTATCGTTAGATAAATTGTTGTTATAATCTTCGTTACCAATCATATCTGTATGGCCATGAATAATTACTGTTGAACCATCAGAAATTAAAGGAACAACGCTTTCATTTAAGAATTTCTCATAAGAAGCAATAGTTTTTGTTTTATCAAAATTGAACAAAATACTATAACGGTATCCTTTTGCCCCCATATCTGTTTGGCGCATTAAATGCACTTTAGCTTCTTTACTAACGGCTTTTCCGCTTTTAGTAGTCCCGTTCATGGTTATGGTGTAATCACCCATGTTGCGCTCGCCAAGTATTGTTTTACCAGCTACACTTTCTTTGTCTCTGGTGTAAGGGCCATAAGTTTGGGTAGTACCATTTTCGTCTTTAGTAGTAATGGTATAAGTTTTTAATAAACTACTTGCTCCGCCTACGTTAAAAATCAAATGGCTATCTAAAGGATCTTCTAAATCAGAAACTATCATTACTGGTTTCATCATTCCGCCACCAACTTCTAATGCCAATTCTGGCGAAGAGCTAGTAATATCTACTCTTCTATCTCCTTCTCTTAATAAAGCTAATTCTTTGCTTCCGCCTAATTGTTCGGATGGAACTAGAGGTTTAGTACGACCCTGAGTTGCAATTCTGTTGCCATTTATCCCGAAATTAGAAACCCAATATTGTTTAATCTCTTCGGCAAATAAAGTACCCTCTGCAGCGCCATTTGCTGATGCACCACTTAAATTAATATTTGAATTAGGATTAGCTCTCAACCTATCTCCAATAATATTAAGTATGTTATGGTAAACATTTAATTGTCTTGCAGAACGGCCTGTCATGTTACTATTAACTGCTTTTTGTAACTGATCTTCTTTAAAGTTTGAAGCATTATTGGCATTTAATTGTATGTATCTGTTAGGGATAGTTGTAGAACCTTCATCAAAAAACACATAATTTAACAACGGTAAAGTTTCGCTTACTTCGCGTTTTAAAAGGATTGTTTTTGGAGCTCTAACTGTAAAGTCAACCTCTCTATTAGGAACAATAACTGAGTTGTCTTTTACAGCTTCAATTTTAGAGCCTTTTCCAAGTTTAATGGCTACACCGGCTCTAACTGTTGAAATTGATAAGCTTTCAATTGTTCTGGGGTCTTGCCCAAAGTATGGATGGTAAGATATAAAAGGAGCAAGTACAACTTTTGTTGCGCTTGTAGGATTAGTAATTGCATAATCATATCCTAAACCCACCTGACCAGAGAATATAGTTTTTTTAACTGCACTAAATTCTCCTGATCTATCTTGTTGCTGTAGCTGAGTGTACTCATAATCTTTGCTTAAATTAAAGGCAGCTCTTGGTCCTGCAAAAAGAAATAAATTAGAAGCAGTACCTAAATTTACACGTAAGCTAGGTTCAATTGCAACGTAAGAAAGCTTAGAGTTTAAAGTTGCAGGGCAGTCGCAAGGTGCAATAACGTCATCAAACTTTCCTCCACGGCCATCATAAGCAATATTTAATATTGCCCCAAAAACTTTTTTTGGATTGTATTCTGCTAAAATAGAACCGTACGGTCTAAAATCAGTGCCTTTATGAAAAGCTGTTGGAACAAAATAAGTATTATCTAACCTTTGTGTTGTTCCTGTTAAGTAATTTAAATTTCCAGCTGCCGATACTCCAAACATCCAGTTTTGCGCATTTGCAGTGTTAATTGCTAACATCATTGTTAAAGAACAAACAATGCTTTTAGTTATAAATTTATAATTGAGTTTCATGTTATATTTTATGTAAGGGTGAGTAAATAACTCCATAACCAAAAGCTACGGAGTTAAATAAATAATTAAGGATTAATGATTGTGGTACCAGCTTGTAAAGTAATTGCTGTTTGCGCTAGTAATCTACCTTTTACTTGAGTGCCTGTGTTTACAGAGATTAGCGTTTTACTTAATATAATTCCACTAAAATCTACTGTAGTACCTAATAATGCACTAGTTTTTACCACCCAAATTATGTTTTTTGCTTGAACGTTTGGACCTAGTATGATTTTAGCCGCATTATTGGCAATTAAATTCTGATCTATTTGAAAAACCCAAGTGTCATTTGCATTTCCGTTCAATCTTAATTCGCCTGTTATAGAAACATTTGTAGACCATTTGTATAATCCTGGTGCTAAAGTTTGTCCGTTGCCTAATAAACCGGCAGATAATTCTGTTACAGGAGCAGGTGCTACTAATCCCATGGCTGTATTATAAGCAGTTTCCATATCACTTACAGCAGTAGTTAAAAATATTGGATCAATTACTCTACATGGAGGACCAGCCGCATCAACAGTAAATATACTTCCACTTACATCGGCACAATTTAACCCTACAATTGCAGTACCTGTAATTGGACTTACACCAATGTTACCCACCACTTTTGCTGATGGTACAGCTGATATTCCAGATTTAGATAAGGAAGTAAAAGTTCCGGCATATCCAAGTTGAACCAAGCCTGGGCCAACACCATTACCCGCCGGGGTTAATGTGAAGTTTGCTACTATATTTTTATTAGAATTTACATTTATAGTTAATGGATTTACAGCACTAGTTACATCTCCACTCCATCCTGTAAAACTATATCCTGCACTTGGTATTGCGGTAATTGTTGCCGGTGTATTAGGGTCATAAGCACCAGTTCCGTTAGTAGAACCTCCTGCTATTGGATTAGATGAAAGAACTACAGCAAATTTACCAACTGCAACAGGAATAAAGTTAGCGGTTAATGTTCTGTTGCCATCCATTTTAAATTGATAGCTGGCATTTGTTGATGCGATACTATTATTAGTATTCGTCCAGTTTTTAAAAATAAACCCAGTATTTGGAGTAGCGTTTACGGTAACATTAGAACCTTGATTAAAGTCTCCGGCTCCTGTAAAAGTACCTCCATTTGCCGGGCTTCCTGTGATGGAAATTCTTGGTAAGGTGGTAAATGTCCATACAAAATTATTTTGTAATGCTGTACGTAAGGTATCTCTAGCGCCAGTTGTGATGGTTCCGGTGTAAGTTTTGAAAGGATCTAAATTAACATCAGGTTTAAAAGTAAAAACTGCGTTATTAGCCGTTGGCGCAACAGTACCAGAAATATTGTTGTTGCCATCATTGATAAGAAAAGTAGTTTTGCTGATGCTTGTGGCGTTCATTGCGGTGTTAAAAGTTGCTGTAACTAAATCGTTTACAGCAATATCTACCGCTTTATTTGCTGGGTTAGTAGTTACAGTTGGGCATAAGCCAACAATCTCTCCAGTGTAATCATCTTTTTTACAGCCTGAAATGAAAATTCCAAACAACAGCAAAAATGTGCCTATAATTTGGAATGTTTTAAATGAACTTTTGTTTTTGAATAGTGTTAAACTATCAAAATTTAAAGTAGTTTTTTTGTTCATGATTTTGAGTTAAGTGTGTTTGTAATTAATTCCCGTTTGTGAGAAACGTTAGGTCTTAAAATTGGCATGTATGCAAATCCAGTGCTTATTTAATTTTGATATTAAGCATCTGTTTAAAAAGAGTTACTTTTCTATTTAAATACCCTGTTTAAATGGTGTCTGGTTATTTAATTATTTAGTTAATCTTAATTTATGAATAGTAAACTTCATCTTATTCAAGTTTAATTTATAGGTCAATAAGTAGATTATTATTTGGTTTTTGACCTTTAATTAGGAATAAGTGTAGGTTTATTTATTATTATTTAAATTATAATTCTGATTATAACAAAAAATTAGAAACATTATTTTGAATCTTATTGGTTGTTTGAGATAAGTATAGAAATAGTTGCTGGATGAATAAACTTTTTAAAAATGATTATTAAGCTATTTTAGATAGAAAGGAATTCACCTATATTTTTCTATTGATTATTAGAACCTGTTTAAAATTTCTCTATTAATATGTTTATGCTTACCGTCAAACGTTGGTCTGGATTTTTGGCTACAAAAGATTCGAAGTGACATTTTGTTTTATCAAATTTCTAATGCGTAATCTGGGTTTAAACAAAGCACATGGAGGAGTTTCAAAAGTTACATTATCAAACTTAAAGGAGAATTTTAATGTCGATGAAATTTCAGCGAGATTAGATGTCGCTTGACGCCTAAAATTAGAATAAGGTTTTAAGGCTATAAAAAAGGATATTTTAAAACACGAGAAATTTGATTTTGAAATTGACATGGATGGAGCAAACTACACTGTTTTTGCATTTACATGTTGCGGTTTAATAACCTGCTGTGGTGTCGTCTCCTCTTGGATCAGCGCCGCCTTGATAGCCTTTTTTAGTTTTCAATATCGCATCTACTCTGCCAATGTTTCCTCTTAGAGTAAGAACATAGCCTTTTTCTTTTAGCTTTTGTTGAGTTGCAACATCAAAAACATCTTCTTCTGTAAAAACCTCATCAGGTAACCACTGATGATGAAAGCGTTTTGAATTTACAGCCGTTTGCATATCCTGTTTAAATTCTATTACATTTAAAATCGTTTGAAAAACAGAAGTGATAATGGTTGAACCACCAGGTGTACCTAAAACCATAAACAGTTTTTTATCTTTTTCTATTATGGTTGGTGTCATGGAGCTTAGCATTCTTTTACCGGGTTCAATTTCATTCGCAGTACCACCTGTTACACCATACATATTAGGACTGCCAGCTTTTACAGAAAAATCGTCCATTTCGTTGTTTAATAAAAATCCAGCACCTTTAACTATAACCTTAGATCCGTAAGAACCATTTAAGGTTGTTGTAATTGAAACTGCATTTCCTTTTTTATCAACAATAGAAAAATGAGTAGTCTCTTCGCTTTCATTTATTAGCTCTCCTGGTTTTATATCGCTACTCAAAGTTGCTTTATCCCAATTCATATTTTCCATTCTCTTTTGCTGATAATCATAATTCAGCAAAGCATTTTGTGGGACTTTATAAAAATCTGGGTCGCCTAAATATTCAGAACGATCTGCGTAAACCCTTCTTGCTGCTTCTACCAATAACCTTACTGTCGAATCTTTATTTTGCCCCCATTTAGCAATTGGGTAAGGCTCAACTGAATGTAGCAATTGCATCAATGCGATTCCTCCACTTGAAGGTGGCGGCATAGTAATTAATGTATAATCCTTGTATTTACCAACTATTGGTTTTCGCCAAATGGATTGGTAGCTTTCTAAATCTTTTAAACTAATTATTCCTTGCTCTTTGTTCGTCTCTTTTACTATAAGTGCTGCAATTTCCCCTGCATAAAAGCCTGCCCTGCCTTCTGTTTTTATCAATTCTAAGGTATGTGCTAATTCTGGTTGCTTAAGTATATCTCCAGCTACCCATTTAGTGTTTTTAACCAAGTCTGTTCCTTCTGGATTATATTTTTCAAATATTTTTTTTTGTCCGTTTAATTCTTCTGCCTGGTCTTTAGTAACGGAGAAACCATTTTTAGCAAGGTTAATTGCAGGTTGCAAAACATTTTGCCAATTCAGTTTACCATATTTTAAATGAGCATTAACCATTCCATCAACAGTACCAGGTACACCACATGATAATCTGCCGTAAATACTTTTCTCTTTAATTGGATTACCAGAATTATCTAGATACATATCCTTATAAGCTTTAATTGGTGCTTTTTCTCTAAAATCTAAGGTGCTAGTAGCTCCTTTATAATCTCGGTAAACCATAAACCCTCCACCACCAATATTGCCAGCATTTGGATATACAACAGCTAAAGCAAATTGTACAGCCACCGCAGCATCTATTGCATTTCCTCCATATTTTAAAATTTCTAGTCCTACTTTTGAAGCTTCTGGATGGGCAGATACTACTAAGCCTTTTTTGTAAACAGGAATTGGACTTTGTAGCGCATAAGCAATATTTATTGTTACTAACAGTAACCAAAATGAAAGTGATAAATTTTTCATTATTATAAATTTATCATATCTGTCCGAACAATTTCCGATTTCGTAAAACGGAATTATTAACTAATTGATTTACAGTTA
>NZ_JBHULV010000014.1:98032-100560 GCF_042684645.1 Pedobacter alpinus | reverse complement strand
TACTTTTTTTGATTTGTTCTTTAAACTACTACCTTCCCGCTCATTGCCGCGGAGGGCTAGTAACTTTTTTTTCCGCAAAAAAAGTAACCAAAAAACTCTCCGCTGCGCCAGTTGCTACAATGGAAGTGCAAGTCGTTCTTCTTCTCTGCCGCAACCGCCAAGGCGGAATTTTTCGTTAACGGAGGGTTATTACTTACAAGAATACTGCTATTACTAAGAGCACTCCTGTTAACCCGCACTGCCTCCCCATCCACCACGTCACCCTGAGCGGAGTCGAAGGGTCTCTGCGTTAATTGTTTCTGGCTTGTTTTATGGTTGTCTTTAAATTGGAAATTCTTTTGTAAACTACTACCTTCCCGCTCATTGCCGCGGAGGGCTAGTAACTTTTTTTTCCGCAAAAAAAGTAACCAAAAAAACTCTCCGCTACGTTTTTTGCTACAAAGCCAGAGCATTATTTTCTGCATCTCTACCGCATAAAACAAGACGGATTTTGACGGTAACGAATGGGTCATAGCTGTTAGGAATGCTTTTTATTATAACAATACTCCTATTAATTTCCACTTCCTCCTTTACCCGTCATTTCGAGGAACGAGAAATCTCACGAGCTAGGTCTACTTATCGTATTTTACACTTATTTGTGAGATTCATCTTCGATGAACTACGTTTTTCAAGCTGTTCAAAATGACGAAACGCTAAATAATGACATGGATAAGTATGACCCTTTGGAGGAGTCTGGGTGAAGTTTTTTTCGCTCTTGAGCTTCTACTCCTGTCTACCGATCAGGCAAATGCTCAGCAGGACACTTGTTTCAACTCTCTTCTTAACGAACAGGCAGGTGCTCAGCAAGAACAACGATTCCCATTCACTCAGCAAGACAATATTCATTTTCTAAATAAAATTATAGTTATATCTATAATATATGCTATTTTTACAGAAAACTATCAGTATAACTATAATGAAAACTCCTATTGATTTAGAAATTCGTCAAACCTATTTAGATAGGGTGAAACCATTTATAGGAAAGCCTATCATCAAAGTATTTACGGGTCAGCGTAGAGTAGGAAAAAGTTATCTGTTATTTCAGATTATTGATTTTATCCGACAAGAACAACCAAAAGCTGAAATTCTTTACATAAATAAGGAAGATTTATCTTTTTCTTTTTTAAAAACTGCGGAGGATTTGAATCAATATGTGCTAGCCAAAAAACATCCTAGTAAGAAAACCTGCGTCTTTGTTGATGAAATACAAGACATAACAGACTTTCAAGATGCTTTACGTTCCCTTTTATTGCACCAAGATATAGATCTTTATTGTACTGGAAGTAACGCAAATTTACTGTCCGGGGATATTGCTGGCAAATTAAGTGGTAGATTTATAGAAATTACTGTTTACAGCCTATCTTATGTAGAATTTTTACAGTTTCATCAATTAAATGATGATGATGTTACATTAGATCTGTATCTTAAATACGGAGGTTTACCCTACCTCAAACATTTACCGCTCATAGATGACGTAATTTTTGAATATTTAAGAAACATTTACACTACCATTGTTTATAGAGATATTATCAACCGCTATGCCATAAGAAATACTGTTTTTTTAGAACAGCTTGTTATCTTTTTAGCCGCACATACAGGTAGTTTATTTTCAGCAAAAAAAATAAGCGATTTTCTTAAATCGCAAAAAACCAACATGCCTCCTAATCAGGTGCAAATTTATATTCAACATTTGATAAATGCTTTTTTAATGCATAAAGTGTCTAGGTATGATATTGTAGGTAAACGTATTTTTGAGATTGGAGAGAAATTTTATTTTGAAAATTTAGGAATCAGAAATGGCATTTGGGGTTATCGATTAGAAGATAAAGGAAAAATTATAGAAAATATAGTGTACAATCACCTTATTTATTCTGGTTACCAAGTAAAGGTGGGCATTATTGATACGCAGGAAATAGATTTTTACTGCGAAAAAAATGGAGAAAAAAAATATGTACAAGTGGCACTTTCTTTACAAGAGCAAAAAACACTAGACCGAGAATTTGGAAATCTAAAGAGGATTAAAGATAATTATCCAAAAGAGGTGATTACTTTAGATACTTTTACAGGTAATAGTGTAGAGGGTATATTTGCTACAGATTTGCGAACATTTTTAAAGTCTTGATTTGTGTTTCGAGTCCGATCAACAAGACAAAACTTCGATTCCGCAGTACATTTGATGGAAGTAAATTGATAATCATCTTTCCACAAAATAGTTGTCCTCCTTTGGAGGGAGTTGAGTAATGTCATTAAGTTAATGAAATTCTTCAGTCCAAGCAGAGTCTCGCTTCTGCTGACCCTGCGTTTTGAGTTTATTGCAATAAGGTTTTTCTTCTAAACTATAATCTTCCCGCCTCATTGCCGGCGGAAGGGCTAGTAACTTTTTTTTCCGCAAAAAAAGTAACCAAACCCGAGCGATAGCGAACACTTGAAAGCCTTTAAAAAACAATAAACACTTGATAAAAAACTCTCCGCTGCGTTTTTTGCTACAA
>NZ_JBHULV010000014.1:97295-97988 GCF_042684645.1 Pedobacter alpinus | reverse complement strand
CCCGAAGTGGCGGCGTTGTGCGAAGGGGGGCTGTGGCAATCTGTTTTTTTAATTGCTTCTTGCTTGGTTTACGATTTTCTCCATTTTTAAAGTTGTTCTGTAAACTATATCTTCCCGCCTCATTGCCGGCGTAAAGGCTAGTAACTTTTTTTTCCGCAAAAAAAGTAACCAAACCCGAGCGATAGCGAACACTTGAAAGCCTTTAAAAAACAATAAACACTTGATAAAAAACTCTCCGCTGCATTTTTTACTACAAAGCCAGTGCTTTTATTTCTGCATCTCTACCGCATAAAACAAGGCGGAATTTGTAGGTATCGAATGGCTATTGCTTTTATTAATGTTCTTGTTATTTGGAGTGATCTTATTAAACAGCAATGCCTTCCTTAACCGTGTCTTTGCGAAGCCCGAAGTGGCGGCGTTGTGCGAAGGGGGGGCTGTGGCAATCTGTTTTTTTAATTGCTTCTTGCTTGGTTTACGATTTTCTCCATTTTTAAAGTTGTTCTGTAAACTATATCTTCCCGCCTCATTGCCAGCGGAAGGGCTAGTAACTTTTTTTTCCGCAAAAAAAGTAACCAAACCCGAGCGATAGCGAAAACTTGAAAGCCTTTAAAAAACAATAAACACTTGATAAAAAACTCTCCGCTGCGTTTTTTGCTACAAAGCCAGTGCTTTTATTTCTGCATCTCTACCGCA
>NZ_JBHULV010000014.1:0-97230 GCF_042684645.1 Pedobacter alpinus | reverse complement strand
CGGCGTTGTGCGAAGGGGGGCTGTGGCAATCTGTTTTTTTAATTGCTTCTTGCTTGGTTTACGATTTTCTCCATTTTTAAAGTTGTTCTGTAAACTATAATCTTCCCGCCTCATTGCCGGCGGAAGGGCTAGTAACTTTTTTCATACTTAAAAGATGTCATAATTAGGCATTCAAGAGTGCTTCGCAATTTTTTCCGCAAAAAAAGTAACCAAACCCGAGCGATAGCGAACACTTGAAAGCCTTTAAAAAACAATAAACACTTGATAAAAAACTCTCCGCTGCGTTTTTTGCTACAAAGCCAGTGCTTTTATTTCTGCATCTCTACCGCATAAAACAAGGCGGAATTTGTAGGTATCGAATGGCTATTGCTTTTATTAATGTTCTTATTATTTGGAGTGATCTTATTAAACAGCAATGCCTTCCTTAACCGTGTCTTTTTGAAGCCCGAAGTGGCAGCGTTGTGCGAAGGGGGGCTGTGGCAATCTGTTTTTTTAATTGCTTCTTGCTTGGTTTACGATTTTCTCCATTTTTAAAGTTGTTCTGTAAACTATAATCTTCCCGCCTCATTGCCAGCGGAAGGGCTAGTAACTTTTTTCATACTTAAAAGATGTCATAATTAGGCATTCAAGAGTGCTTCGCAATTTTCCAGTAGCTGAAAAAAGTAACCAAAAACCCGAGTGAGACGAACACATGAAAGCTATAAAAAAACAATAAACAAATTGAATAAAGCCGCCGCTGCGTTTTCTGCTACGATGGTAGTGCTTGGATTTCTGTAGTGCTGCCGCATAAAACAAGGCGGAATTTTTCGTTAACGAAGAGTTATTGCTTTTAGGAATCATTTTATTTATAATTTTCAGTCCAAGCAGGGTCTTGCTTCAGCTGACCCTGCGTTTTGAGTTTATTACAATATGGTTTTTCTTCTAAAAAAAATCTTCCCACCTCATTGCCGGCGTAAAGGCTAATATCTTTTTTATAAACATTTAGTTCAAGCAGGGTCTCGCTTCAGCTGACCCTGCGTTTTGAGTTTATTACAATATGGTTTTTCTCCTAAACCAAAATCCTCCCGCCTCATTGCCGGCGCCAAGTGCTATTCCCTTTTTTATAAACATTAAAAAAATCGTTTTTTAGCATACAGGATCCCAATGATTAGAATGAATAAAGCTATCCACCAATACCCACCATTGATATTAGTTTTCTCCACATTTTTGTTCAGTTGCTTTATGCGCTGCTCTTCTTTTTTGTATAGCTGATGTTGAACTGACAAAGTGTTTTCTGATTGTTGTTCTTTAGCTAAACTACCTTTTTGCTGTTTTTGGCTATACACTTGATAATGCCCTGGACCGGCAGACAAACCGCTGTCAATATGCCAGCGGAAAGGAGCGTCGGCAATGATAAATATCTTATGGTCAATTTTATCATTCCAAAATATATGAGTGTGCAGCTGTGCTTTTTGCTTTGCCTCTATTTCTTGAACAGTATTGCTTTTAAAGAGCGAGTCTTTTAGCACTCGCTCTTTTTGCTTTATTAGCTTACAACCGGAAAGGCATAAAAATCCTATTGCTACCATTAATTTCATGGTTTTTTCTCTCCTTCCGTTAATTTTATCCAATCGGCATAGGCATAAATACTTTTTGCTAATCTTCGTTTCCGGTAAACTCCATCTCCTTCCCTACTGCCTGCTATATTGGTATTGCCTTCTATACTGATGATCCAATCGCCTGCTTGTTTTTCTACCAAACCTACATGGGCTATCCGTTTTAAGTTTGGGAACCAAATGCCTAAAATATTTCCTGGCTTAATGGATTTAGTTTTCACCCTCTCCACAAATAAAAACGGACTCCATGCGGTTCTTGGCCGGGCGTAACCTGCTTTCATAAATGTCCAACTCACAAATGCTGCACACCAAGGTTGCCCCCTTTGCAGATTTACTGCTTTTAAATAGGTTTCTACCCTTTCGCCATCATTTTGCCCGCTTTGTTCTCGTACCCCTATTTCCTTCCGGGCTATATTGACTAATTTTTCTCGCTCTTGCTCGGCTGCATTTAGCAAATGGCGATGAGGCAACCGATAGCTGCCAAGAGCAATAAGGCAAAGGATGCCCAATAAATTACGTATTGTTGCCATAAGGTTAAAGTGTTAAATTGTGAAACCATGGTGTGATAGGTGGGCAAGCCCAGCCATTTCATCTTTAGCTTAAAAAGGTATGCGCTCAGTAGCAGCAAAATCAGATAAACCAAAATAGATAGGGCGATTAATGTCCAAATCCCTGCATCAGGAAGTGCTGCAGTAGGATCGAAATGATAAATCCATAAGGGGAAGCTCTTATAAAAGAGCAAAAACATCAGGCATAAAAACACTAAAGGATGTATTTTCTGAATGCCCAAAATTTGGTTCAAAAACCAATGAGGAAAGATTTGTATTGCTTTCATATTTCTGTTTTTTTTAATGTAAATTGATGATAGAATTTGCTAATTGGGTAAATATTGAGCTTCATCAACATTCCAATTACTTAAAAGAAGCGGCTTTTCCGGGAGTTTGTATAAGCGTACTTTGTAGCGGGTTCGCTCTCCGGTATCATAAACACCCGAACATAGCAGGGCATTTTCTTTCAATAGCTCCAACAATTCCTGCTTTAGCGCTACCACACAAGTTTTATCCATTCCCTTTTTGATCAATAGCCCAAAATTTAGCGCTGCTTGTTTTCGCTTAAATAAATGTAGGTAATCTGCTTCATCCAACAACTGGAGTTGCATACCGTTGTACCATTTGCGTAGGGTTTCTTTTTCAGTTATTAAAAAAAGCTTTAAAATCTGCGAAGCTTTCAGGATATAGCCCTTTGGCAATCTCCGAATAATGACCATGGCTTGTCTATGGTATATATCCATGGCTTTTGAATAGTTTAATGATGTGTATAACATATTTAAGATTTAATGATGAAAAATATTAAAGCTGTAATTGAACAAAAAGAGGATGCCTTGTTTAAGGGCATCCTCTCTTCTTTATTGTACCACTACGCTGCCAGCATATTTGCTGGTAGCCAGTTCTTTGCCATCGGCAGAAATCCAAGCAACATATACCTCAACGGTTTCGCTACTAAACTCTGCTGGTAAATCAAAAGCAAGTGTCTCATCTGCTCTGGTGGCATCGGCAATGCCATAAGTAGCTTCTGCTAATTCGGGGCAAAACGCAACCAGCATCAACTGATCGGTAGCCTTCGCCTTGCCTTTGCCCTCGTTATTGGTCCAAGCCAAATTTAAGGTGGCAGCAGCACTTGAAATTACGCTGAGCGCTGCAACAGCAGGCAAATCACCACGGCTTAACAATACCATGCTGTAATCTATCTCTAGATTAGGACTTACACCTGTTAGTGCATTTTTCAAGTTGTACGAATGCGCACTATTATAACCTGTTTTACCGTTGGCATAGTTCTTAAATCCAATCTCTAAAATTGCTTTTACCGGATTTAAAAAGGCTGTTATCAAAGCAAACCTGGCTTGCTGTTCCAACTGCTTTTCGCTCGCCTTGGCATTGCCTCGTTTGGCAGATAAGCTACGCATGTATTTGATGCCACGCCATGATGAACCTACTACGGTTCCTATTTTTCCTGAAAAGGCACCTAATATGCCCTGTGTGTATTTTCCCATAATCTCTAAATTTTTAAGGGTTTAACCATTTGCAAAAGCTTCTTTTATAGCGCTATAGGTCTTTTGTCTGCTCCAAATGTAGATGGGGTAAATAGCTAAAACAAGCGTACGACCGGTCATTGCTGGATTTTGCCAGTGTTTGCCGAATTTTGCCAGTGTTTGCCGAATTTTATTGAGGTGCTTCGAGGCTTCTTCGAGACCGCTTCGAGAAATTACCCCATTTTCTCGAAGGATTCCCGAAGCAGTCTGGGAGAAATATGCCATGTGCGTGTAAGCAGATGAGCCCACGGTGCCCATCATTTATCTTTAAACCTCAGTTCGATTATTAATTCATATTTAACATATTAATAATCAATCATTTAATTTCAAATCCGCACAGCCTTTTTTCAGGCTATTTATTTTCTATTTAGGGCTTTCAAGAATACTTGTATTTCCTGCCCTCATGCCGGGCATTGGCAGGCACTTTTTTCATTCTTTTTATTTCAAAGCTAGGCATTCAAGAGTGCTGCGCAATTTTACCGAAAAAAGTTCCCAAACCCGAGCGGTAGCGAACACATGAAAGCTATCAAAAACAATAGATAAATGAATAAACTTTCGCCTGCGCCTGATGCTATGAATGGATTGCTTTAGCAGTTTCATCTATTCCTCCGCCGGCTGGCAGACAAGGGCGAATTAACTGTAATTAACGTTTGTACTTTAACTAAACTGAGTAAAATTAATCCTCAATAATAATCGAGTTCAGGTTTTAAAATAAATAGCCCGCGTTAAGTGATAAATTGTAGTGAATCAACGGCTTTTTCTAATGGTATGTTCCTTAGAATCGGTGGTAATGGCCTCTTTACCTGCCATTAATTTCTCTACATCGTCAATGTTAAAATACATTTTACCACCAACCAATTTTGAGGGGAGCTTTCCAGATTTTCGCAGGTTAAAGAGGGTGCGTTCGCCTATTTTTAGCAATAGCAACACCTCCATCTTGTCTAACCATTTTTCCCTGAATACGCTTGCCCTATTTTTTTTGTAGGCAACCACTTTTTCTTCTGTTGCCAAACCCACCATACAATTCAGTAATTCTTCTATACGGCTCAATGATTCTAAAAAAAGGTAAAAAATTTCCATTGGATTGGATTTAGGATGATCGTTTTCTAATCGTTTTTCGAATAAGTTTTTTACACAGCAAAGCCTGTGAGGTATAGCTGCTTGTGATAGCCAATTAAATATTTAACATAGCAGCCCTTGTTAGGTTCATCAATTTGCTTTTGATTTTGATGTAAAAGGTTGAGCAATCAATGCGGTAAGATGAGGGGGTGTTTACAAGAGTTGTGTAAAACAGATTTACCAGTTCATTTAAATGTTGTGCTAGAATGTTTTGCATATTTATAAATATTGGGGAATAAATAATGGGCTTCATCTACAAGACGCTAAGGCCTGTACTAAAACCGTTAACACAGAAGCGGTTAACCACAAACAATCTAAACGAATATAATTATTTTAAAATAAATAAAAAAATAATTGTGCTAAAAAATAACCTGTAAACATTTTTACAATACAAATTTAAACAGGCTCTAACGTTTCAAGATCAAAACTTTTTGCTCTTCCTCTAATTTTACCTCTCTTTCACCGAGCAGTTCTTTTAAAATTTCTGTGCGGCTGCGGGTAACTAACAAATCAATTTCTGGGGGTATATCTTGGTTAAGTATGAGTAGGCATTGCATGTTTTTTACGGGCTTGTAACCAATCACTGCATCCAATGAAACTATCAAAGAACGGTTTACCTTAAAGAATTGACTCGCATTGAGCAGTTGTTCCAATTCCGTCATCTTATAATCAATATGGAAGGTTTTGCCTTTTTTAGTGTAAATATAACCTACTTTCCCTGCTCTCAACAAATAAGTGATATCGGCTATAGCAATGAAATAGGATTTTCCACCTAATGTTCCCTTCAAGAACTTGTCTTCTGGTTTAGGTTTAACATTTTTAACAATCATGTAATAGCATAAATACAATACATTGAGCGTGATGATGCTCATTTGAACCAAGGGAAACTCTAAAGTGAAGTAATTACTAGATTCGATATCGCCATCTACCAAACGGAAATATAATTTTACCCCTAAATAAGCAATCAAGATCATGCCCAGTACCCCCAATAGCAATTGCGCTATAATTCTAATCCATAGGCTTTTCTCCCAAGGCCAATATTGATCGAGCTTGCGTGAGGTGTAATGCACTCCTGTGGTTACCAAAATAGACATCAAGAAGCTAAACAGCACTGCCTCTTGGTAATTGCGTTGCTGGCATAAAGTAAAAAAAGATTTGTATTGAGTTGGCGTATTTAAAAACCAGGCAATCCATACCGATGCCGCTATGCGAAATGACCAATGAAAATAGCCAACTGCTTTGGGCTTTGTTTGTTTTTCAACCATAGGTGTGTGTTTGAAAAAACAATTTTATGTTTTTTTCTTAAATAAACAGATAAACTTAACAATTTTTTAACCTTCAGTTTACATTGGCCATTTTTCATGAAGCAAATCATTTAAATCCTATTCATTTGTAGATTGCTTAAGCGGCGAATTTTTAAATTTTATAGAGCATCCTAAAAAGGGATTCAATTTATTTTTTTTTATCTACTACCATTCACACCCATATTCACTACAATTCACTCCTATGCAGCCCTATACACTTGTAAAAGCACTTTTTTTAGTTCTATTTAGCCCTCGGCTTGCAAGCTTATTTTTTAACCCAAATAAAAAAAATGGAAAAAGTGAATTTTAATAATGCTGGTTTGCAGCAACTTTTGCAGGAATTGTACCTGCTGAACAACCAACAATTGCAAGAAGAAGTCTTGCTGGTACAAACGGATATGAGACAGTGGATGAAGGATAGGTTTATCCTGAGCAGTTCGCAAGAAGCCGATTTGGACAATGTTGACCATACCTTCATGAACGAAGCCAGTAGCCAATTGGCGTATTTTATGTTGAACCGTTTGCCCGTTTCGCTTTTTAAAACAGAAAGCCTGCTCTATTTAAGGGGGGAAGACCGTGGAAAATTGTATAGAAATGAGCAAAAAACCACCAGTATTTATAATGATACCTTGGGCAATAGCACCACACAAACACTCAGCTTTAGCATCGAGTATTTAAGTCCATCTATCAGCTAAGTGCTGAAAGCAGCCGGCCAAACAAACAATCTCAATCACAGCAGGCGCCGGCTGTTTTTCTTTTTTATGGGGTAGGTGGTTAGGTGGTTAGGTGGTTAGTTTGTTGGGTGGTTAGGTGGTTGGGTGGTTAGATGGTTAGGTGGTTAGTTTGTTGGATGGTTGGGTGGTTGGGTGGTTAGGTGGTTAGTTTGTTGGATGGTTGGGTGGTTGGGTGGTTAGGTGGTTAGGTGGTTAGTTTGTTGGGTGGTTAGGTGGTTGGATGGTTGGTTTTTTAGGTGGTTAGGTGGTTGGTTTGTTGGATGGTTAGGTGGTTAGTTTGTTGGATGGTTGGGTGGGGCCTGTTACTTGGGGTGTGTTAAATAAACTGTGTCATTATCTTATTTATGCCTAAACAATATTTAATTCAAATCTAATATCATTCTATCAGGAAACCAAATGGCAAGTTTTTGAGCAGTTGTCGCCCAGTTGCTCAAAGGCATTGTCCATTTTTCACTTATATTCTTTTGAGCTAGGTAGATGAGCTTTATTAGTGCCATATCCGAAGTAAATGCTCCTTTGGTTTTAGTCACTTTTCTTACTTGCCTATGAAAGCCTTCAATAGTATTGGTGGTGTAAATCAGTTTTCTTATTGCAGCATCATAACGGAAATATGTGGTCAGTTTCGACCAATTTCTTCGCCAAGATTCTATAACTTTTACGTATTTATTACCCCACTTCTCATCTAGTTCGTCTAGTCTCAGCTCTGCTAGCTCTAGCGTATCAGCCTGATAAACTGGCTTTAGATCTTTCATAAAAGCCTTTTGGTCTTTTGATGCAACATATTTTAAGCTGTTACGGATTTGGTGAACAATACAAGTCTGTATTTCAACTTTTGGAAAAACAGCACTGATTGCTTCTGGAAAACCGTTAAGGTTATCGATACAGGCAATCAAGATGTCTTTCACGCCACGGTTCTGAAGGTCTGTAAGAACACTCAGCCAAAAGTTTGCGCCTTCACTCTGCGAAACGTACATCCCTAGAAGCTCTTTTCGACCATCTCGATTAATCCCCAGGATATTGTATACAGCATGGGATACCATTCGGTGATCCTCTTTCACCTTGTAGTGCATTGCATCCAGCCAAACAATCGTGTACAGCGATTCCAATGGCCTAGATTGCCATTCTTTGACCTCCGGAATAATCTTGTCTGTGATGCTGGACAGCGTTGTATGGCTGATGTCTGTATCGTACATGTCCTTGATATGCTTCGAAATATCCCGCAAACTCATACCAAGACCATACATGCCAATTATTTTGCTTTCTAAGCTTTCAGCTAATATGGTTTCACGCTTGCGAATAATCTCAGGCTCAAAAGTGGAGTTGCGGTCTCGAGGTGTCTGAACTGAAATAATCCCGGAAGATGTTTTGATGTCTTTCCTTGTTTTACCGTTCCTTCGATTTCCTGAGAGCCGTTCATCCTCATCCAAATGACTGCTCAGTTCCGCTTCAAGAGCGGAGTCAAGAAAACTTTTTAAAAGAGGTGCGAATGCACCGTCCTTGCCATACAAGGATTTGCCCGAACGAAGTTGTTCTAAAGCTTTTCGTTTCATTAGCTCATAATCGAGCTGTTCTTCTCTATTCATCATAAACTGTATCTAAAGTTACTAATTTCAACTCTTGACACAGTTTATTTTACACCCTCGTTACTTGATACTTAATACTCACTACTCAATACTCATTACTCAATACTCAATACTCATTACTCACTACTCAATACTCATTACTCACTACTCAATACTTAATACTCATTACTCATTACTCAATACTCATTACTCAATACTCATTACTCAATACTCATTACTCATTACTAAATTCTCCTTACCCAAAAAACAATGGTCAATTTCCCTACATATGAAAACCAAAGAGATTATTTACTGGAGTTGATTCAGAAAAAATATCCCTTATCCAGAAAAGAATTGGCCCGCAAGTTTAACTGCGAGGAGCATAGGATTACTCGTATGATTAATGATTTACGATTTAACAAAAACCAAAATATTCACTATTCTAAATCTTTAGGACGTTATGTTTGGCTCCCAGGTCCTTTTAAAAAGGAAAGCTAATTTGAGCTTTTCGTGAACACATAGAAGAGTTATGTTTCCACTTAGCGGCCTATCGTTCTTCGAACTGACACCCATTTAGCTGATTGCAATAAAGTATCTCACTTCTAGATTTCCATACGATAAGTTTAAATGCCTGTGAGACCTCTCGTTCCTCGAGGTGACGTTGAAAGTATGGCGATTGTATTCAAATTCAATTAAAAAAGTAAAAGAACATTTTTTACGCTTTTAGGCGCTTTACTTTACCTGTGCATTAGGCCTTATGCAAACAGGAGCAGCCGAAAACCTTTTAGAGTAGGCAAAATCAATCTCAATCTCTATGGCTTCGAGATATGGTAAAGCCAAGAATGTTATGAATAAAAAATTCTTCTTACCGGTGCTGGCTATAGTAGCCATTGCTGGTGTATGTATGTTTTCTGCTTTTAAAGCTAACGCTAATAAGGAAGTAAGGACAGAACAGTGGTTCCAATATGATGGATCTGGGCCGTTAGATGAAGCCTCAAGCTATGGAAACCCTTCTCCCTCACCATCAAATTGTGGTGGCACCGAACAGGTGTGTGCCATCAGAGCAATGGAAAGCAGTGTGGAAGGACAGCCAGAAATTGACCAAACAATCCTTGATGAGATTGACGCAGCCTTGCAAAATCCTACGGGAACCCATGACAATGTAGAACTTCGTAACATCGAAGCACAATAGATTCATTTTTTGTAAATTATTCTTTGTCAGGTAATTGAGCCGATGCTTAACAACAAGTCATCGGCTCTTTTATTTTAGTAAAGCAGGGTCTCTCAGCGAGGACCCTGCTTTTCTTACCTTTCATTCTGTGGCATTCCCGAAATTTGGATGATATCCTCTGGGATAGGAAAAACATATCTCTTATCATTTGGCGGCAAAGTAAATGTCTTGCTACCTAATTGCCGGGTCAAGGTTTCCGCAAAAGCAGGTTCTTTGTTCAGCCTCCTTAAATCGTTCCATCTTTGCCCCCTAAATACAAGTTCCTTTCTCCTTTCAGCTAATATTTTACTTAATGCCTCTTCAGATGTATT
The DNA here is from genome assembly GCF_042684645.1 of Pedobacter alpinus. NCBI lineage: Bacteria > Pseudomonadati > Bacteroidota > Sphingobacteriia > Sphingobacteriales > Sphingobacteriaceae > Pedobacter > Pedobacter alpinus. Next base: position 87,285 of record NZ_JBHULV010000014.1, on the reverse strand, counting down.
GGCTGTAATTGCTGTAAAAAAGCCATCTTCCCATCTGTTCGCCATCAGTGTATTCAAATCCGCCAATGCTTCTTCCTTTTTATCGGCTCTGGCCATAGCCTCCGCCCTAATCAAATAGAGTTCGGCAGTAGTGATGCCATTAAAATGGTTGTTATTATTGCCATCATATGTCCCTTTAAAAGCGTAACTTTTTTTATCGCTGTTTTGTAAAAAGAACAACACTTTACGTAAATCCCTTTCATCGTAACTTTCATAAAGCATGCTATCTACCCTACACCTCGATAATGTTAAGTTGGAGGAACTGCTATAAGCATGAAAAACCACTTCCGTGTTAAACCTGAAAAAAGGTGTGGCAACTCTGCTATTAATGTCGTTATAGTCTAACAATTCATTGCTGATCTGTAAAGCAGAATCTGCATATAAACCCGCCTTTGGGTAATCACGCTGGTAAAGATAAACTCTTGCCAAGGCACCAAAGGCGGCCGCTCTGTTTGGGCGTGTAGCAATGATACTGCTACTTGGCAGTAAGGTAGCCGCTTGCTTAAAATCTGTCAATATCCTATCGTAAGTGTCGCTAAGGTTTCCACGGCTTATATTTTCATTGATATCCGGACTTAGCTTAATCGGGATGCCCAAAGCAATATCCGCATCTGCATCATCATAGGGTGCTGTAAATAACTGAGCGGTCTCCGTTAAAGCATAAGCCCTAAAGAAAAGGGCTGCTCCTTTTATTCTTTTCCACTCTTCCTGTTCATTTGGTTTGGGGCTTATTTTTTCAATTCCATCCAATACCACATTGGCCACAAATATAATATTATACCTGCCGCTCCATGCTCCGGTATCTCCGTCTGCCGCATCGTTCTCCCAAGTATATATTTTACGGTCTCGCTCTGCGGGAATCGAGTTCCAAATGGCTTCGGTATGATAGAAATTATCGGCGGACACCTCGCCTAAAAGCGTATAGGTATTCATAAAGGCATTGTCTAACAAAGCATTCATATCTTGCAATGTAGCAGGTACCGCCAGTTGCTTATCTGGTTTGGCATCTAGGTAGTCCTTACAGCTTGCCAATAAGATGCTTAAAAATATAAGGTGGGCTAATTTTTTCATCGTTCTTGTATATTTTAACATTCAATCAATCATTTTATAAATTCTATAAATCTATTTTCAACCCTATTGCCAGCTGCCTTGAAACGGGGACACCGTTAAAGCCGTTATCTGGATCAAGCCCCAGCTGGTTAGCCCGCCATAAAATCCCCAAATCACTGGCGTAAGCAAATATTTGTAGGTTCTGAAAACTTAAACGATTGGAGTTTGGTTTGCTTAGGCTATAGGCTAGGCGTAAATCCTGTAAACGGATATGGTCGCCCCGCTCTACGGTAACTTCAGAATTATTGTAGAAAACGTCACGGTTGCTTATCGCTGGATATACCATCGCAGGCACCTGTGTAATAGCTTCATCACCTGCCTGTTGCCATCTTTTGGTATAGTCTGGATGCCCAACGTTATTGGCAAACAGGTTGGTGTAATGGATGCTTGCCCTCCTAAAAAAATAATCCATTTTAAAGGTGAGGTTAGCTGATAAACTAAAATGCCGATAGCTGAAAGTTTGCCTAAAAGCGCCATAATAAAGTGGGATAGCTGAACCATGATATACCAATTCGTTAATGGGGCTTCGGTTGACTATGGTGGAATAATCTTCACTCTTTTCTCCTGCAACAAACCCCATAGGCGCACCTGTTGCCGCATTTAACCCTGCCCATTGATAGCTGAACAGTGGATACACCAACTCATCCTGTATTGGGTTGATGCTGCTGCCATTGCTCACCAACCTGGTGGTACTGGCTGTATTTAGGTATCGGCTTACTTTAGTGAGGCTATGTGCCAACAATAGGTTGCTCTCCCATCTTAATGCCTTATTTAAATTAACCGTATTTAGCTGTAGCTCGAAGCCATTACCCATGGTAGCTGCACCGTTCAAAGTACGGCTGGTAAAACCTATTGTAGGGTCTGCGGGTTCTGCACCCAATAAATCTGTGGTGTTTTTTTTATACCAGTCAAAACTTCCGCTGATGCGCCTGCCCTTTCCCTCAAAATCTAAACCTAGGTTGAAGGTCTGCACTTTTTCCCAGCGTAAATTGGCATTTGGCGGGTTTACCACATTGGCATACACTAAGTTATTGATGGTATTGGGTGCCGGGTAATAGTTCATGGTGGTATAGGCAGAACGGCCATTGTCAACATTGCCTGCTACTCCCAATGAGGCTCTCAGTTTCAGATATGGTAAGTGATCAAAGTGGTAGAAATCTTCATTTGCAATATTCCACAAGCCTCCAACAGACCATAGCGGTACGCCTTTCTGGTTGGTGTTTACGCCAAAAAGATTGGAGGCATCTTTACGTACACTCCCAGAAATGGTATAGCGCTTTTGGTAAGTATAAGCTGCATTGGCAAATAGGGCGACGTAACGGTTGAGTTGTTCGCCAAAGGAAACTGTATTAGGAATCACAGCTGATGCAGCCAGATTGCCATAAGCCGGATAAACCGTAGTAAAGTTCACATTGCCATAGGTCAACAGTTCATCACTAAAACCATAGGTTCTAAAACCCTTACTCTTGCTGTTTTGCTGTCTTATTTCGGTGCCGATAATGGCATCCAGTTCATGCCCATTGCCCCAATATTGTTGCACATTGATTTGCCCTCTTAAAGCATTGCTAAGGCTGCTGAAAGTGGAGTAATCTAATATATCTCCTAAAGGGATGGGACGCAATAGGTTTGTACCATTAACTTGGGTAAATCGGTTAATAAGGTTACGGGTATAGTAACTTTCCTGATGCAACAAGTCGTTTTCTTCATTGATATTTTGCTGGTATTGGTACTTCAGTTCGGCACTGATGCCTTTAAAAAAACGATAACTGGCTGCAATATCGCCTACTAAAGTATATCGCTTGCTTCTATCTCCTGCCAATGCCAATTCCGCCAAGGGGCGATAATCCCAATCCAGCAACTGTCCATTACCCAAAGTACGGGTATAGCTACCCCTATAATCTTTATCAATAACGGCCGGACTGCCATCCGCATTGCTTAAACTTGCATAAGGGTACAACTGCTTTGCCCCTATCTGCAATTGCCCATAACCCAAAGCTGCCGAGGGGCTTAAGGTAAGCTGTTGGTTTTGGCTGTACTGTAAACTGCCTTTCAACTCTAGCCTATCTATGGGTTTCAAACTGTTCTGTAGCCTAAAGGTCAGCCTTTCGCCCTCATTACTTTTGAGTGCATACAAATTTTTATCGTAACCAACAGAGGCATAGTAGCTGTGGCGCTGGCTCCCGCCCCTCAGGTTCAACGCATATTGTTGGGTGAGGGCTTGGCGGTAAACTTGTTGCAGATAGTCATCCCTTACATCTTTTGTTTTCATCCGGTTCAATTCCTGCTCCAGCATTTCCTCGGTCAATTGACCATCCCTATGGGCAATCAGCAATTCCACCGCAGGGCTTAAAGCAGGTTTACGGTTGTTATTTTCTTGGCTGTTATAATAACCTTTATCAAAAAGTGATGCTTGCAGCTCAATAAATTCGGCCGAAGGAAGCAGCTGCTGTTCCATTAATCTTGGCTTAGCTTTCCAATTGATGTTACTGCTGAAATTGACCTTCATGGCTTGGTTAAGCTGGCCGCTTTTGCTGATAATCACAATAACACCATTACCGGCACTGGCGCCCCAAATAGACGCGGCCGCAGCATCTTTAAGAATGCTGATGGACAATATATCGTTGGGGTTGATGCTGTTGATATCGCCCTGATAAGGAAAATTATCCAGTACAATCAATGGTGCCGTACCTGCGTTGATTGAATTTACCCCCCTCACCAAAATATTGGGCGTACTGCCTGTACCATTAAAGGTATTGGCATTGCGTTGGTCAAAAAGCGTCACCGCACTTAAACCCTCCAAACGGTTCAATATATTGCCACTCACCCCTCTCCCTATCAGTTCGCTACCAATCTGTTCAAATGCACCTGTAGCCCTTTCTTTTGCGATCTGCTGATAACCTGTTGATACGGTGACTTCTTGTAAACTTGTGGTGGCTAGCTCCAAAACAATTGCTAACAAGCGGTCTGCCCCCCAATCCAAAGGCTGCTCGTAGGTTTGGTAGCCCATATAGCTGACCTGCAGATGCAGTTCCTGCCGGTCTTTCTGCCCTTGCTGGGTTAACAGCAGCTTAAATTTACCTTGGCTATCAGTAGTGGTACTTTGCCCAGTTTCTTTAATGGCGATGGTGGCACCTATCAAAGTCTCACCAGTGCTGCCATTTACAGTTCCGTTGAGAGTGTAGCGCATTTGTGCATTCATCGTTTTTCCTGTAAACAGTAAGAGCAGGATATATAAAAGTTTCTTCATTTTGTTGGTTTAAGTTTGTTTTCTGTGAGTATAAAAAAGGTAACTGGTAGGCGTACCTGTTCCAGTTTCAGATGGTGGCTTGCCAGTTCGGCCTGTAAGGCATAAAAATCAGTGAATGAGGGGATGTATAAATCCATATCTACCTTTCCCTTGAAGCCTGTGCCATCTATTACGGGTGGGTTTTCTTCGTATTTGTTCATTTCATAAACTAGGGTTTTAAGGCCTGCATTACGCAATGTCTTTTCTGCCGTTTTGCTGTTGTGCAAGGTATTGATGGCCTTGCCTCCTTTGCTCACGGGTAACGTTCCGGTTTTCACCAAGCGCCATACCAGGGTATCTCTTAGTGCTAGCCTGCCATGTAGCCCCAGTGCCAAGTCTAAATCTTTACAGATTTTATCCAGTCTTGCTGCAACAGGTGTGGCCAAAGGCAATACAGATTCGTAGCAATAGCTATGTTTCCTGTTCCAGCTATCTGCAAAACCAGTATCTTCTTGGTATTGGAAATCTGCTCTATTTGCTACCTCCCAAAGCATCTGGTTGGCAGGCATCCCCAAAAACTTGTTCAATGCCATCAAATAGATGCGGTAAGCTGGGTAATTGATGATCTGGGTGTGGATGCTTTCTTGTGTGCTGTCAATCCATACTTTAAAAGAAGGCGTAACCCCTGCCAAATAAGGCCTTAGCACTGAATAAAATGTGCTTGACCGCTCTTCGTCCAAGACGCTGTTTTTACCTAGCTTAAAATCGTCCCGGTCTATTTTCAATGGCACCGCTAATCGGTCTTCATTTAATAAGGTTCTGAGATTTTTTGCGGTAACATACTCTGCGGCGCTGCGGCCTTTCAGTTTACCTCCTTTTATCCAAATGACATGCGGATTAATCTGGTGGGGGAAATAGGCACTTAGCAGTGGGTGGCTTTTTACCAATGGCAATTTGAAATTTCCCATCAAGCTATCTTGTTGCAAAAAATTTAAGGCAACGGTTTTTTCTTCCTGTGCAATGCAAACTACTTGCAGCTTTTCAGCAAAAACCTGTTGTAAGCTGTCTATTCCTAACAATTGGTGACGGGTGATTTTGCAACCTGTATTACAGAATACCAGTAATAGCGTTTTGGCTCTATTATCCTTTAGCCTAAGGGTAGTTTTGCCATCTGCTTGGTTCAGCACACTTAATGGCATATTCCAAACCGCTTCTGGAATGGTATCCCCAATTTGTAAGGGTTTGGTTTGAGCTTTGGTTCGTTTGCCTCCAATTACTACAACTACCACCATCATAAGTAAGCTCATGACGATGCTAGGACGTAAAAGCTGGTGTTTGTGTTTTCTGTTGTACTGTAGCTTCTTGAGTGGCACTCCCATTCCTCCTATCGCGTCACCCTGAGCGGAGTCGAAGGGTCTCCGTGTTAATTGCTGCTGGCTTGGTTTACGATTTTCTTCATTTTGGTAGTTATTCTGTAAACTATAATCTCCCCGCCTCATTGCCGGCGGAAAGGCTAGTAACTTTTTTCCTGTAGCTGAAAAAAGTAACCAAAAAAAGCCACCGCTGCGTTTTCTGCTACAAAGCCAGTGCTTTAACTTATGCATCACTACCGCATAAAACAAGGCGGAATTCTCCGTTAACGAATGTTTATTGCTTTTAGGAATACTGCTTTTAACAGAATTACTACAATTTAATATCACTGCCTCCCCACCAACCGTCATTGCGAAGCCCAAAGCGTCCGCCTTGTGTAAAGCGGGCTGTGGCAATCCCCACGTTAATTGCTTCTTGCTTAATTGAACGACCGCCTTAAGCCTTAAGCTTTCTACTTTAAGCCTATTAGTACGATACCCAACCCCATGGTAATTAACCACAGGGCAAGCAGTACCGCCACTATCACTACTCAGAGGGTCTTTAATGTTTACAATACGCTTTAGAGTTAAAAAATAATTCTTAACAGCAACAATAATTAATGCAGAATTATGATATATTTGAAAATAACGTTTATGAAAATTTGGACATAGCTGTCCCACCGGGTATAAAAACCTCATACTTTTTGTTTTAGATTAAGTAAAATTTTTACTGAAAAGAAAATAGCTAGCGCTTACGGGGGCTTTTATAGGCCGTTAATGAGCGAAGCTCTAGATGGGTTTTTAAAATTATGTGGGTGCGTTGATGATGTGGATAATGGGGTTTTGGAACGAATGATTTTGTACGACCGCGAGGGTTATACAATTTGGTGAATGCTTGTAGAAAGCATTGGCTGTTTTTTGTGGATGGTGGTAAATGTGGTACGTTTTCATATTAAATATTTTATTGAAAACGATATACACTCTTAAAAGCAAAAAGGAAGCTAAATTGGTAGAAACCAATAGGGCGAACTTCAAAACTTTTGATAGTGGTACCGTCAAGAACCAACTCAGAAATCTGAGCTCCCCAAAAGTTTTACATGAAGTCCGCCCTATTGAATAATATATCAAAGATATAAATATCCAATAGACAAGGCGAACTCACGATCTACTCATAGGGAAAATTGACGGTTTTCTATCATGAGAGACATCGTAAAAGCAAGATTAAATCTTGCTATTTATATCGCTTTAATTAATTGATAACAAATATAATAAATAAATATTAATTGTGGCAATATAACCACAGAATATTTTTAAAAAAAGTTGAAGAACTCTAAAGAAATATATGAAGTAATTGGTGCGAACTTAAAACAGTTCAGAAAAAAAGCAGGCTTAAGTCAGCAACAGTTGGCAGAGAAATGCTCTGTAGATCGCTCCAAAATTAGTGACATAGAAAATTGTAAAGAAAACTTCATGTTCTCAACTCTATTAGAGATTGCAAACGGATTGAATTTAGACATAAGAAAACTACTTGCCCCTTTAAGAAAGATAAAAACAGAATAGCCGAATAGGATATAAGAAATTTATTAAATAAGAGTGATTGGAGTGATAGTTAAGGTAGCAGAGTTTAGTAAGAAAGAGTAATTAGTAAAAAATTTGCATTGAATAATTCAACCTATGAGTAAAACAAAGCAAGAACAAGCGGTTGGTATAACTGACGAAATCATCCTTAATAAAATTTATTATTTAAGAGATCAGAAAGTGATGCTTGATTCAGACTCGGCTGAACTTTATGGTGTTGTGACCAAAAGACTAAACGAGCAAGTTGGTAGAAATATTGATCGATTTCCTGCTGACTTTATGTTTACCATAACTCAAGAAGAATTTGAAAACTTGAAGTCGAAAATTGCGACCTCAAGTTGGGGTGGTCGCCGTACTTTACCTAATGTTTTCACAGAACATGGCGTATTGATGCTTTCTAGCATAATAATAGCAAACAAGCTGTTCAAGTAAATATATAGATTATGCGCATATTCAAAAAATGCGACAATTAATTTCTGAGCATACAGCAGTCAAATTAGATATAGCAGAAATAAGAGAATCCATTTACAGGATAATGAAGAAACAAGACGGTCATGATAAAAACATTGACTTATTGTTTGGTTATATTGATAAATTACATGTTGAACAGGAAGAACCTAAACAAATTAGGACAAGAGTTGGATTTAAGGACTGGGAATGAGAAAATAAAAATGAACCGAAATCTGCGGGAAATATGCTTCGACTCGGCTCCAGAATGACTGTGGCCTTCTACTGGGCTCAGTATGACTGGTGGATTTGAAAATCAGGATCAGCTGAAGCGAGACCCTGCTGGGACGAAAAGTTTATTGTGATCTGGTTTTTCTTCTAAACCAAAATCTTCCCGCCTCATTGCCGGCGGAAAGGCTAGTTCCTTTTGCTGCAGCTCAAAAGGAACCAAAACGCCGCCACTGCGTTTTCTGCTACAAAGAAATTGCTTTTACTTCTGCATCTCAACCGCATAAAACAAGGCGGAATTGGACGGTAACGGATGGTCATAGCTGTTGGGAATCCTTTTTATTATAACAATAAAATTCAGTTTAGCTATCTTCGGAAATCAGCGAAATCTGCGGGAAATGCTTCGACTCCGCTCAGCATGATAGTGGTTTGAATGACATTGGTTTGAATCGCTCAACATTACGGTGGCTTGAGGCGCTCAGCATGACCTTACGGAGTAAACAATCCGGGTGCTATACTAATTGGACAAAAAGACCTGGCTCATATTTGAGGATACCTAATTGGATAGGATAAAGTCAAGAATAAATTCATCTTCAAGCAGTTGCAATTTTGGTTTAAAGCAAAATAAATTTTACCTTTGTTTATTATGAAAGCAGAAAAAGTAAACACGGATAAAAGTGTCAGCGTTAAACAAACTGCTGGCAAAGTAAATCCCTTCGTAAAATTGATGAACGATAAAGATCGTATTGTCAAAGCAATTAAAGATGGTAGAGATTTATCCATATTAAAAGGAATTAAATTTGTCCGCCCGATATGAGATAAACCGTAACGAAAACGGAACTTCTTATCATTTCATTACCTCTTCTGGTAATACATATATAGCTTATTTTACAGAATTTACCATGTTAAATCGTAACCGAAAAGATGTGCCAATACTATCTTTTGGTTTTTCCTGTAAGCTGACCGATGATGACGAACCACAACGCTATGACAGAAAAATAAAAAGTACTATTATCTATATTATAGAAGAATTTTTTAATGCACTGCCAACTGAGTCTATTCTTTATTTTTGTATGAATCAGGATGGGAAAGCTAAAAACAGACACCTCATTTTCGATAAATGGTTTAAAGAATTTTCTCATGGTCTTGAGAAGCATAATACTCCTGAAGCAAGTGCAAAGCATGATTTTTATGGTTCTATCCTATTAAAATCTGCCAATCCTAATAAACAAAAATTTATTGATGCCTTTTATTTTACGATAGATTATTGGGACTTGGGTTGCTAGCGTGATATCCTACCTAATAATCCTCTTATTACATTTTTTTTCTTTCTAGTGCATTAAACGAAGCGCCTTAACGGATAAAAAAAATAAATCAAAATCTTATTTTAAAAAACTGGTGAAAGAGTGCAAAAGCCTTAATGTAAGGTGCTGATTGGACAGTATGATGGCGCTTCGACTACGCTACCATTGACAGTGGTTTAAAGTGACAGTGAGCTTCGAATCCGCTCAGCATGAACGTGGCGATGTGTGAATAATCAGGGGTCTAGAAAAAGTAGAGCTTTTAGTTATCTGCGGCAATTTCTGAAATCTGCGGGAAATATTTGGCGGATCAGAAAGTGATGCTTGATTCAGACTTGGCTGAACTTTATGGTGTTGTGACCAAAAGACTTAACGAGCAAGTTGGTAGAAATATTGATAGGATTCCAGAAGATTTTATATTTGAGTTAACACAAAATGAATACGACTCTTTAAGGTCACAAATTGTGATTAAAGACAAGAGGCTCGCACAGCAAATACCTTCAACATGTTTTTGCAGGTGTTCTGTAAATGATAATCTCACCTCCTTATTGCCGGCGGGATGGCTTTTGAATTTTTCCTATCCTTCTAAACCTATAAACCTATAAGGTTTCAAAAACCTTATAGGTTTAATTGCTTAACAAACCTCCTCCAAAAACACTGCCCAAACCCGAGCGGAGCGAACACATGAAAGCCTTTAAAAAACAATAAACAGATTGAATAAACTCTCAGCTGCCTGCCTGCGGTAGGCTGGCGTTTTATGCTACAAAGCCAGTGCTTTAGTTGCTGCATCAAACCGCATAAAACAAGGCGGAATTTTCCTTTAACGAATGGTCATAGCTGTTGGGAATCCTTTTTATTATAACAATAAAGTTCAGTTTAGCTCTCTGCGGGCATCACCTAAATCTGCGGGAAATGCTTCGACTCCGCACAGCAGGATAATGAGCTTCGACTCCGCTCAGCTTGACAAGGGTTTGAGGCGCTCAGCAGGACAGTGAGCTTCGACTCCGCTCAGCAGAACTTGTGGCTATAAAAATCAGGGTCAGCTTAAGCAAAACCCGGTTAAGGCAAAGCATAAGTAGCAGTAATGATAAAAATTAAGATGAGGTCAATTTTAACTAAAAACTAGCCCAATCCTAAAATAATTATCTTTTTTATCTACTAGTTATCTACTAGTGCTCTACTAATTAGAAATTATAGCTAAGAAATTAAGATAGTAGATAAAATTAACCTTAATAAGTGGAACTCTTAAGGCCAATTTTCCAATTTATTTGGTTTACTTTGCATAAATTTTTTATTATTAAAAATAAAACGTTTATTATTGAAATTGATTTAGCTAAGTTTATGAAAGGTGCTCCTTACCTGCAAATGAAAAACATCATCATTTTATTCCTTTTTGCTGTTATTATCAGTTCTTGTTCAGTTCGAAATTCATCAAGAATATTGCAGTATCCAAAAAGTTTCAATACAGATACCTTAAAAACGGTTGCGGTTTTTAATAACCAAAATTCTTATCCAGAATACCGTATCAAAGTTTATGATAAAATTAGTATCCAAAATTTACAGGATGCGGAACTTTTAGGATCTACAATAGGAGCTACTGGTGAATTTAAAGTTAGTTATGAAGTAAACCAAATTGGCGAAATTATTTTACCTGCATTAGGAAGCATACAAATAGCAGGATTAACTAAAGAAGAAGCTAGAGAGAAAATTCAAAAATTATATGGTGCAACGTTATTTAAAGACCCAATTATTGAATTGAATATTAATAATTTAAAAGTGACCATGTTGGGTGCTTTTAAGTCTGAAGGGAATTTTTTATTGGAAAATCAAAAAACTGATCTAATTGACATCATTGGTTTAGCCGGTGGCATTAGTGATAATGCTAACATCAAAAAAATACGAATTATTAGAGGTAACAGAACTCAACCTGAATTGATTATAGCAGATTTATCAAATATAAATACATTATCTAACCCCAAATTAAAATTACAAGATGGAGATATTATTATAGCCGAAAAGAACAAATTTTCTTTGTTATCAGAAAATATCATTGCTTTAAATTCTGTGGTTTCTATTGGAATTTTAGCTTTGAACATGTATTTAATTTTACAAAGAGCTAAATAATATTAATAATAATGGATTTGAATCAAGAAAAAGATTTGGTAATAAATCAAGAAATAGATTATCTTAAGATTTTTAAAATATTGTGGAGTAGGTGGTATTGGATTGCATCTATTTTAGCTATCTGTATTATTTCTGCCTATACTTACCTTTGGTTTACGCCTCAAACTTACATCACATCAGCATCATTAAAACTAGAAAAAAGTAATACTGAAATTGCCGGTTTATTTAAAGGTGGTTTTGGTGGTGCAGGAAAAACTATTGAAGCAGAAAGCTATGTTATAAGGTCTACTTCATTGCTGAAAAATGCCATTAGTAGATTAGATTATAGGGTATCCTACTTTATTGTTGGAAGATTCCGCACAAAAGAAATGTACCCGAATAAACCGTTTTTAGTTAAAGTAATTAGTGAAGACACGGTAAAAAGGCATAGGGGGAATTTTCTTTTTAAAAAGATCAATTCCAAGCAATTCAAGATTAGTGTTAAAGATGACCAAAACAATTTAAGTGTACAGAAAAGGTTTGGAGAAACGTTTACGCTGCTTGGATATACAATGATAGTGGAAGATCCTTTAAAGGCAGACTTCTCGGATTATTACTTTATCGTTAATCATGCTGAAGATTTTTTAAGCCGCGTAGGTAGAGGCATAGGTGTGAAGGAATTAGGTAAAAATACCAGTATTATGCAGTTGAGTGATGTGGATGAAAATCCGCACTTTGCTAAGGATATTGTGAATGCCATCATGAAAGAATATGTGTTTTTAGGTGAGCAGGAAAAGAGTCAAGGTGCAAAAGCCACTATTGGTTTTATCAACTCCCAACTAAAAATCATGTCTGATGAGTTGAAGCAGTCTCAAAATCAACTAAAAGACTATAAAGTTGAGAACAAAGTTGCTACTATAAATTCCTTTACTCAGTCTCGTGAAAAAAGATTAACAAATTTTCAAGAACAATTGGTGGGGTTAAAAACAGAAAACATCAATCTTGATATTTTTGAGCAGCAAATTAAAAATAATCAAGATAAAGTTTACTTGAATTTTAATATAGAAGGTGATGTTGGCACCTTTTTGAAAAGTTTAATCACTAAATTGAATGATTTACTCATTGAGCGTTCTGGTAAATTAGTTACCTATAATGAAAAATCTAATCCTATTTTAGAATTAGACAAACAAATTTATGATATTAAAGAAGCTATTATTAGGAATATTAAAAGCTTAAGGGAAAGACAAAATAAGTTTATTTCCAACATTGAAAGAGAATTACGAAATGCAGACGAAAACCTTTCTGTGATACCTGGTGTAGAACAAAGTTTAACTAATTTGCAACGTACTTATGACATTAATGAAAAGGTCTATTCTTTTCTTTCAGAAAGGAAGTTGGAGTCTGAAATTGCTTTGTCTGCAATTTCATCAGGTGTTACCATTGTTAATGAGGCACCACTTTCGTACCAGATCGTAGAACCGCAAAAAGCGAGGGTTTATTCTTCGGCTTTATTAATTGGCATTATCATTAGCTTAGGAATCATTATTTTGGTAAGGGTTATCAATCCCTATATCTATGATAAAGAAACCGTAGAAGCGCTTACTAATATTCCCATTATTGGCGTGGTCAAAACATTTCCTACTAAATTAGATAAGTCTAATAAGCAAGTACTTTCCTTAGAAAAACCCAAATCTGTATTTGCAGAGTCTATTCGGTCTGTACGTACCAATTTGAGTTTTTTAGCTAGTGAAAAACAATCTAAAGTCATTTGTATCACCTCCGAAATTTCGGGTGAAGGAAAGTCTTTCATGACCATCAATTTAGCGAGTACACTATCCTTAATCGATAAAAAGGTGGTGATTATTGCGGCCGATTTAAGGAAATCCAAAATGCACAAAGCATTTGAGGTGGATAATGATAAAGGATTGAGTACTTATTTGGCTAATCAACATCAAATTGAAGATGTTTTATTACAAACCCACGTAGAAGGCTTAGATTTTATTCCTTCTGGACCTAACCCTCCTAATCCTTCAGAATTGATCCAGTCTGAAAGGATGAAAATATTGGTAGATTATTTATCTACCATCTATGATTATGTATTGATTGACACTGCTCCAATAGGTTTAGTATCCGATTCAGTTCCTTTGATACGTAATTCTGACATTAATATCTTTGTGATTAGATCTGGTGTTTCTAGAATAGGAGCCTCTACTATTCCTAATAAAATAAGTAGAGAGTTTGGTCTTTCTAATATGGTGATTATCTTGAATGCCTTTAGTAACGATTCTTTATATAGCCGCTACTATAGCACCAATTACGCCAATAGCTATTATGAAAGCTATTATTATTATGCCGATTATAGTGGTTATTATGGTTATGGTTATTATGACGATGTTAAACCTAGTTGGTGGAATTTGGTTGGGCAGGTGAAATATTATTTTAAGAAGAAGAAGAATAGCTAAAAAATAGCTAAAGGCTTAATGCCAAAGGCAGAAGGCCATAGCAAGGATTAAAAAAATATAAAATTTTAAAGTGGTAGCCTTTTTACTTTTTACTTTTTACTTTTCAATTACTAATGTGTAGAATTGCCGGCCTAATCAATCCTTATTTTGAGCAATCTAATTTGCAGCATCATATTCAAAAAATGTGTGATGTACAAGCGCATGGCGGGCCAGATGGGGAAGGTTATTTTGTTGATGAAAGTGTTAATTTGGCATTAGGACACAGGCGTTTGTCTTTAATTGATTTGAGTAATGCCGGGCATCAACCCATGCAATACCAACATTTGCACATCAGTTTTAATGGCGAAATTTACAACTATCAAGAAATCAGAAATGATTTAATTGCTAGAGGTCATCAATTTCATAGCCATTCTGATACCGAAGTTATTTTACATGCCTACCAAGAGTGGGGAACAGCCTGTTTTAAGTTGTTTAACGGCATGTTTGCTATTGCCATTTATGACCAATATTTAAAAAAACTGATTTTAGCTAGAGATGTTGCTGGTATTAAACCTCTTTATTATTTCCAACAAAATCAACAATTTGTATTTGCTAGCGAAGTGAAAGCTTTTGCAGCTAGTGGTTTAAAAATAGAGGACGACCCCAATTGGAAGATCTATTTTCTTTCCTTTGGTTTTATACCAGAACCACATACTACTTTAAAAAATGTTAAATCTTTAGCCCCAGGCAAAGTTTTAATTTATAATTTACAAACACAACAAAGTGAAATTGAAACCTTCGAATCCTTAATTTTCAGCTCGCAGCTAACAAACGAAGAGGAAGTTAATCAACTCATCAATAGCACTCTAAAAGCTGCGGTAAAAAGACATTTAATATCCGACGCACCCATAGGCGTATTTTTAAGTGGAGGAATAGACAGTAGCATCATCTCCTTATTGGCAGCTCAAAATTCCAAACAGCCCATACAAACCCTTTCGGTAAGTTTTAATGAAGATGCCTACGACGAGTCTCATTATCAAAAAATTATTCAACAAAAAATAAACAGTCAACATACCCACTATACCATTACCAAAAAAGAGTACTTAGATGCTTTGCCGCAATTGAAACAAGCTTTTGACCAGCCCAGTAACGATGCTGTAAACTCTTGGTTTATTTCTAGGTGCGCTAAACAGAATGGATTAAAAGCGGTACTCTCAGGCTTAGGGGGTGATGAACTGTTTGGGGGTTACCCCTCTTTTAAGCGAATTGATAAAGCCATTGCTTTAAGAAAATTACCGCTGCAGCTATTCAATATTGCCGATCACTTATCAAACGATAAGTTGAAAAAATTACTGTTTTTAAAAGAAGAACGCACTTATGCCGATTATCTGTTTTTACGAGGATTTTATACCCCTAAAACCATCAGTAAATTATTAGATGCCACAGAAGATGAAATACAAGGCGCTTTAAGAAAACTGAAATATGAAAATAGCCCCAGAAAAAAAGAAGTACCTAAAAACTATGTGAGCTGGTTAGAGCAAAATATTTACATGCGCTCCCAATTGCTGCGAGATACTGATTATATGAGTATGCAACATGGTATTGAAGTGAGGGTGCCTTTTTTAGATAAAGATTTTTTAAAGCTTGTTCATCAAATAGATCCAAAAATTAAATTTAAAGGAGATTTCCCCAAAGCTGCATTGGTGAATGCTTTTAAAGACATTTTACCTCCAGAAATTTATCAAAGAAAAAAAATGGGTTTTACCTTTCCATTTCAAGAATGGAATAAATCTCATCCAGAAATCAATAAAATAGCTCAGCACTCTAATAAGCAAGTAGCTAAATTGGGGAAGCTATTTTTAAATAATAAATTACATTGGAGCAGGTGCTATGCCTTATTACAAATAGAAAATTATTTACCCCTAAAAGACGCCCTGTTTTTAACCCTTAAAACATTTAGCCATACCGGAGGTATAGAAAAAGTAAATCGGGTATTGATGAAAGCTGGGACAGATATTCAGTCTAAAAACCTCATCAGGTTTCATGCTAAAAGTTTGTATGACCATGCTCCAGATGAAAAATACATTAGCAAAAGAAGGTTTGAAGGTTTTGAAGGATTATTATTTCCATTCATTTTTAAAAGTGTAAAAAAAGGTATCCAATGTGATGTGGTGATGTTGAGTCATATTAATTTAGCCTTAGTAGGGCTACTCATTAAAGTTTTAAACCCCAAAACAAAATTGATGCTGCAAGCACACGGCATAGAAATTTGGGGCAAGCAAAGTTTTTTAAAAAGGATTTTCTTAAACAAAGTCGATCTGATTTTACCAGTTAGTCAATTCACCAAAGATAATTTAGTGCATCAGCATCATATTGATGAAAGCAAATGTTTGGTGTTTCACAATAGTTTAGACCCATTTTTTGAAACTCATTCTCCAAAAAAAATAGAAAGTAAATTAAAAGATCAATACCAAATATTAGCTACAGATTGCGTCATCACCACTTTAACCCGCTTGGTCAGTTCAGAAAAGTATAAGGGTTATGATAAAGTAATTGCTGCTTTGGCAAAATTAAAGCAGGAAGGAAAAAAATACAAATACTTAATTTTAGGTAAATATGATGAACAAGAATACCAAAGAGTAAATAGATTGATTGCGCAATTTGACTTAAAAGAAGAAGTGAAATTATGCGGCTTTATCCCTGATGAGGAGATTAGCAGCTATTTTAGATTAGCCAATTTATTTGTAATGCCAAGCCAAAAAGAAGGTTTTGGGATTGTTTTTATAGAAGCCATGGCTTGTGGCTTGCCCGTAGTTGGAGGAAATTTAGATGGCTCTGTGGATGCCTTAGCCAATGGCGATTTTGGAATTTTAATTGATCCTAATGATCAAAACGCTTTAATTGATGCGATCCAAAACTATCAACATCATCCATTATCCAAGCAGCCTCAAGAATTAATCAATTTGGTGAATCAAAATTTTGGTTACCCTCAGTACAAAGAAAAATTAGAAAAGTTATTACTCAATTAAATGGAAATAGCACCAGAAGAACAATGGGATTTAGAAATTAAACCACAAAATCATTTATTCGAATTGCATTTAACTGATGTTTGGCGATATCGTGATTTATTGGCATTATTGGTACGTAGAGATTTTGTGAGTTTCTATAAACAAACCATATTAGGGCCACTGTGGTTTTTTATACAACCTTTATTTACTACCATTATATTCACATTTATTTTCGGGAATTTAGCAGGTATTTCTACAGATGGCTTACCCCAGCCTTTATTTTATATGGCTGGCATTACTGCTTGGAATTATTTTGCGGACTGTTTAACTAAAACCAGTACCGTATTTAGAGATAATGCTAATATTTTCGGTAAGGTATATTTCCCTCGTTTAATTATGCCTTTAAGTATTGTGGTGTCTAATTTGGTAAAATTTGGCATACAATTATTTCTATTTCTCATCTTACTGGCCTATTACTATATCATCAATCCAAGCTTATCTCCAAGCATTTATATCTTGCTTTTTCCGTTTTTAGTTCTGTTAATGGCATTACAAGGCTTGGGATTAGGTATGATTATTAGTGCCATGACTACCAAATATAGAGATTTAGCTTTTTTGGTCACTTTCGGAGTTCAACTATTGATGTATGCCACAACCGTGATTTACCCTTTAAGTACTGCAATTACTAAATACCCGGATTATGCTTGGATTATTGAATACAACCCCATGACGCCTATTATTGAAGGCTTTAGGTTGGGTTTTTTAGGTGAAGGGAGCTTTACTTGGGGTAGCTTAGGCTATGTTACATTGGTTACCTTTGCTTTGACCTTTTTTGGCTTAGTAATTTTTAATAAAGTGGAGAAGAATTTTGTGGATACAGTGTAGGAAGGATAATTTTAAAGGAAAGATGGTGTGAATGAGGGTGCTTCGTCTCCGATCGGCATGGGAGAAGGATAAAATGAGGGTGCTTCTACTCCGCATAACGGAAGGATAAAATGAGTGAATTTTGGATGATAGAATAATCTTCACTAAAATGTTACCTTGAAATGAAATGAAAGGTCTTAAGCAAATCAGAAGAATCGAGTTTTGAAAGATGTGGGAATTGATTTTGAATGATTAAGGGAATGAGTTGGTTTTAAATAAATTGATTAATTTAGCAACATGGAAACATTAATTATACATCCAGAAAGCAAAGAACAACTAACGGCTGTTAAAGCGTTCCTTAAAGCCCTAAAAATTAGTTTTGAAAAAAAAGAAAACGTGAATGATGGCTATAATGAAGAGTTTTCAGCTAAAATCATCAAAGGAAGAGAGGATATCAAAAATGGAAAAGGCATTACGCTTGAAATTGATGATTTATGGAAATAATCTTTAGCCCTAACGCTTTAGATGATTTGAGGTTTTGGAAAAAATCAGGAAATATAGCAGTACAAAAGAAAATTGAAAAGCTTTTGCTTGCTATCAAAATTAGTCCTTTTGAGGGGTTGGGAAAACCTGAGGCATTGAAACACAATTTATCAGGCGCATGGTCTCGTCGCATAACACAAGAACATCGATTAATTTACGAGATCAGCGACCAAAACGAAATCATAGTTTTAAATATTCTTTCCCTAAAAGGTCATTATTCTAAATAATATTATCGGATAAAAGAGAATATTAGGAAATTTTGTTTCAGTTGATCATCACGAATCTATTGTTTAGCTTTCCTTAGCAGCCCAAATACTCATTTAAATTTAATTAATTTAGCAAGATGGAAACATGAATCATACATCCAGAAAATAAGGAGCAAAAAGTGAATTAAAAAAGGCAGGAAAGCATTTAACATCAGTTTTGAAGTCAAAGAAAACAGTGAAAAAAGCAATTTTACTGATACCGAAAAATTTGACTTTAGCACAATAGCAGGTAAATTATGTTGGCAAGGAGATGCATTAGAAGAACAGAAAAAAATAAGAGCTGAGTGGAAATAAAAGCTTTTTAATAAAACCCGTAACTATTCTATCGCACAAAAACGAGATTAACCTTGCCTAATGTTTTACATAGTTATTTTCAAACCTATATTAACATTGTAATTGTTCAAGAATTTCAATAGCTTACAAAATGAGATTATAATTTAATTTAATCTCACTATCTAATCAAAAATATTCAGAACTTATTGACAGCATTGACTCTACCTTACAGAAGGCAAGAGAAAATACTATTAAAGCAGTAAATAATGAATTAGTGAAAGCAAATTGGAAAATTGGTCAATATATTGTGGAATACGAACAACAAGGAAAAGAGAGAGCAGATTATGGAAGTGCTTTACTAAGCAATTTGGCTAAAGATCTTAAATTAAAATATGGTAAAGGCAGCAAAAGTAGTATTTATCTTTGTAGGCAAATTTACATTAAATATCCAATTTTCCAGACAGTGTCTGGAAAATTGAGCTGGAGCCATTTTGCAGAACTATTGACAGTTTCGGACGACATGGCAGGAAGTTTTTATGAGCAGCAATCTGTTAAAGAAAACTGGGGTGCGAGAGAAATGAAACGCCAGATTGATTCGGCATTGTTTCAAAGATTGGCATTAAGTAAAGATAAAAATGGCGTCTTAGCATTATCAGAAAAAGGTCAAGAAATTATAACTTCAAAGGACATTATCAAAGACCCATATATTTTTGAATTTCTTGAGTTACCGATGAGCGCTATCGTCAAAGAAAAAGAATTAGAAAAAAAACTGATTGACAATCTACAGCAATTCTTATTAGAACTCGGTAAAGGCTTTTCATTTATTAAACGGCAGTTCAAAATCACATTAGATAATGAACATAATTTTATAGACCTTGTTTTTTACCACCGAATTTTGAAATGTTTTGTTCTTATAGAGTTAAAAACAAAAAAAGTGAAACATCAAGACATCGGTCAGATGAATCTTTACCTAAATTACTTCAAAGAGGAAGAAAACACTGAAGGCGACAATGAGCCCATTGGAATTATTATTGCGGCAGATAAACATGAATTTACTGTTAAATATGCAACAGGTGGATTAACCAACAAAATTTTTGTATCCAAATACCAGCTCTACTTACCCGACCAGAAACAATTAGAAGAAAAAGTAAAAGAGATCTTTGAACGATAATGGAAGGTAAGCAAAAAAGTAATTTGAA
This sequence comes from Pedobacter alpinus, assembly GCF_042684645.1. Taxonomy (NCBI): domain Bacteria; kingdom Pseudomonadati; phylum Bacteroidota; class Sphingobacteriia; order Sphingobacteriales; family Sphingobacteriaceae; genus Pedobacter; species Pedobacter alpinus. The sequence goes on along the minus strand of NZ_JBHULV010000014.1, from coordinate 67,310 downwards.
AAAATAGTTGGTTTAACTTACATCAATAAATTAGCATAGTCCTGAAAATTTCAGAGAGAGAGAAGGTTTATTTATATTTGAAACAGAATTGTTATTTAAAATGAGTAGTGTAATAAAAGTAGAAAAGCCCCTCTTTTATCTCCCCCTAAGGGAGAAGTTTTATTTATCTTTGTTTTAGGTTTACAGTTTATATGGGAATTGCAATAAAAGTCGAGAATTTATCAAAAGCTTACCAATTGGGTGAGATTGGCACAGGTACGCTTTCTAATGATTTAAAACGCTGGGCTTATAAGGTAAGAGGAAAAGATGATCCTTTTTTAAAAATTGGGGAAACAAATGAACGTACCACCAAAGGTGTAAGTAATATGGTTTGGAGTTTAAAAGATTTAAACTTTGAAATTAACCAAGGCGATGCCGTAGGCATTATTGGCCGAAATGGCGCAGGTAAAAGTACTTTATTAAAAATTTTAAGTAGAGTCACCTCCCCTACAACTGGCTCTGTAAAAATAAAAGGCAGGGTAGCCAGTTTATTAGAAGTAGGTACTGGTTTTCATCCAGAACTCACCGGCCGTGAAAACATCTTTTTAAATGGTGCTATTTTGGGTATGCGTAAAGCAGAGATCAAAAAGCATTTTGAGGCTATTGTTGATTTTGCTGGAGTAGAACGTTATATTGATACGCCTGTAAAGCGCTATTCTTCTGGCATGTACGTCAGGCTAGCATTTGCTGTAGCAGCGCATTTAGAATCTGAAATTTTAGTAGTGGATGAAGTCTTAGCCGTAGGAGATGCAGAATTTCAGAAAAAATGCTTAGGTAAAATGAATGACGTAAGTAAGGGCGAAGGAAGAACAGTGTTATTTGTAAGCCACAACTTACTCGCTGTAAAATCATTATGTAGCTCTGGCATTTTGTTAGGGAACGGTATTTTACAACAAGCTGGCAAAATAGAGACAGTAGTTAACAAATATATTGAAGTCAACTCAATTAGCTCCTTCAAGCATATTGACAAAGAAATTGATGGATTAAAAATCCTTAGCATCAGCTCGACGAACAATGGTATACCTGGTAAGTTTAATATTGAAGTAGATTTAGATATAGAAATTATTCTTGAGAATATTAGTAATGCAGCAAAGCTAAATGTAAATTTATTTTTTAATACAGCAGACGGAAGTTTAATCTTCGCTTCTTGTTCTCCATCAAGTCAACTAGATTTTGGTAAAAATATTTTTAAATGCACAATACCTGCTAACACTTTAAATGACAACATTTACTCAATAGATCTTATGGTAGTAGAAGATGGAAAAAAATCTATTATCAATCTTAAAGAGACTTTGACTATTGAGGGTATCGAAAACATACGACAGGGAGCATGGCTTAGCAAGTTCCCTGGATTAATTAGACCTTTACACTATAATTGGACAAAAGAATTTATATAATGAAATCGTTTTATAAAGAATTAGAAATTAAGATTAAAGAATCTTACAACAATGACTACGGCAAAGATAATTATGACGAATTACGATTTGGCCCCTACAGCGATGACGTGTCATCGCTACAAAAACTTAAAAATAAGACAAAACAAATAATTCATTACAAACAATCTGAAAGAATTGATGAATTACTATTAATAATACACCCTCATAAAGAAAGATTTGAAGAATTAGCAAGGATATTAAACCAAAATAATCGAAACTTATTAATAGAATTGATTGCCTTCAGGCTTTTAGGTTATAAAAAAATAAAACTTTCTAAAAATAACCAAACTTTTAAAGATAATTTAGAAAAAGTGAAAGAGTTGAAAGATAAGAATTGCACTATCAACCCAAACTTTATGCATTTTATTCTCGAAAAATTTAATTTAAAACCTATTGGTTATGATTTAGAATTATATTTCACTGATCTTGGTGTTTCTGTTGACTTTCTATTAGAACAATATGCCTATAAAGAAAATAACATCCCAATTATAGAGGCTGCTGTAAATGATGTTGTTTTTGACATTGGCGGATGTTACGGAGATACTGCGCTTTATTTTGCTCATAAAGTAGGTAAAACTGGGAAAGTTTATTCTTTTGAATTCATACCTGGCAATATCAAACTCCATCAAATGAATTGTGATTTAAATAAGGAACTTAAGCCTAGAATTGAGCTTATTAGGCAGCCTGTAGATAGCGTTTCAAACATTGAAATTTACTTTAAAGACAATGGGCCAGGAAGTAGAGTAGCCAAAGAACCATTTAAAGAGCAGACAGGTACTGCCGTTACCATTAGTGTTGATGATTTTGTTACTCAAAACAACCTAACTAAAGTAGACTTTATTAAAATGGATATAGAGGGTGCTGAACTTGATGCATTAAATGGGGCAATTAATACTATTAAAAAGTATAAACCTAAATTAGCAATAGCTATTTATCATAGTATTGGTGAGATGGTAGATATTCCGCTGTGGATTAAGAATTTAAATATGGGCTACGAAATTTATATAGACCACTTCACAATACATCACGAAGAAACAGTTTGTTTTGCTAAGTAATTATTGAAAATGATCCCAGTAACTAAACCGTTTCTCCCACCAATAGCAGAATATCAAAAATATATAGAAACAATTTGGCAACGTAATTGGCTAACCAACAATGGTCCTTTAGTAAATGAGCTGGAATTAAATTTAAAAGAATATTTAGACGTTCCACATTTATTATATTTAAGCAACGGAACCATTGCTTTACAGATAGCTATTAAAGCGCTAGCACTCAAAGGAGAAATTATCACCACCCCTTTTTCTTATGTGGCAACCACCAGCAGTATTGTATGGGAAGGTTGTAAACCTGTTTTTGCTGATATTGACGAGAAAACTTTAAATATTGACCCTTTAAAGATAGAAGCTGCTATCACCCCAAATACCAGTGCAATTTTAGCAACCCATGTTTACGGTAATCCTTGCGATATTGATGCTATTGATAAAATAGCAAAAAAGCATAATCTTAAAGTAATTTACGATGCAGCCCATTGCTTTGGTACAAAATATAAAGGCAAATCTGTCTTTAACTATGGAGATATTAGCACCACCAGTTTTCATGCTACCAAATTATTCCATACAACAGAAGGTGGAGCGGTATTTACACAAAATGCGGATTTGTTAAAAAAAATAGCTTACCTCCGTAATTTTGGACACCATGGGCCAGAAGAGTTTGCAGAAGTTGGAATTAATGGAAAAAACAGTGAGTTTCACGCAGCTATGGGGCTTGCAAATCTTCCTTTTATTGATAAAATTTTAGCCTCAAGGCAGCAAATAAGTATCTATTATATGGAAGCATTAAAAGGTCTTGATGTTCATTTGATTGAATTAAACCAAGATGCTGATTTTAACTATGCGTACTTTCCTATCATATTTAAAAATGAAGACAGCTTGTTAAAAGCCTTATCTTTATTAAACCAAAATTGGATTTATCCTAGGAGATATTTTTATCCTTCCTTAAATGACCTCCATTACGTAGAAAAAACAGCTACTCCTATTACAGATAAAATTTGTAGAAGAGTTTTATGTTTACCTTTGTATTATGGATTATCAACAGAAGAGGTAGATTTTATAGCTAGACTTTTATTAAGAGCACAAAATAATTAAATTAAAAAAAATATGGACATCAAAACTTTTATTTCAAAATTAGATGTGGTTTTTGAAGAAACCGATTTAAACACCATTAAACCCGACACACAGTTTAAACAACTAGAAGAATGGGATTCTATGCTGGCACTTTCTATGATTGCTATGGTGGATGATGAGTATAGTTTAAAACTTACTGGTGATGACATCCGTACTTCAACCACCATACAAGATTTATTTTCGAAAATTGAGGCTAAAGCTTAGTGGATGGCAAACTTTTCAACTCATTCTGTTGCTATAAGTGGAGTCGCAGCATGCGTACCCAAAAAACAGGAGAGAAACCGCGATTTGGCCAATTTATCTTCAGAAGATATAGATAAATTTATAGCCACAACGGGGGTTGAAGCTAGAAGAATTGTAGACGATCATATTTGCACATCTGATTTATGTTTAGCAGCGGCAGAAAAACTCATCCACGATTTAGATTGGGATAAAAAAGAAATTGAAATTTTAGTTTTTGTATCTCAAACGGGTGATTATACCCTTCCCGTAACTTCTACAATTTTACAAGATAGATTAGGCTTGTCACAAGAATGTATTGCTTTCGATGTCCCCCTAGGTTGCTCTGGCTATGTTTATGGTTTATCTATTATTTCTGGGATGATGGCCGCAACGAGGTTAAAAAAAGGAATTTTATTAGTTGGAGATACAATTAGTAAAATCAATTCCGAAAATGATAAAAGTACCACGCCATTATTTGGTGACGCTGGTTCGGCAACTTGTTTAACTTATGATGACCATGCAGAACCCATTCATTTCAATTTAGGCTCTGATGGGTCCGGATACCAATCTATTATGGTCGAATCTGGTGGTTTTCGCAATCAAACTTCAAAAGATTCTTTCGAACCTAAAGTGATAGCTGATGGAATTGAAAGAAACCAACTACAATTAAGCTTAGATGGGATGGATGTCTTTTCTTTCGGCATCAGCCAAGCTCCCAAAACCATTAAAGCACTGGTAGAGTCTTTCTCAATAAATTTAACTAGTGTAGATTTTTTCTTTTTTCATCAAGCAAATTTGATGATGAATAAAATGATTGTAAAGAAGTTAAAATTAAATCCAGAAAAAATACCCTATTCCTTAAAAGAATTTGGAAATACTTCATCAGCTTCCATACCCTTAACTATTGTAAACCATATAGGACGAGAAAAATCAATCTCTTATACAGGTGATTTAATTTTATGTGGGTTTGGCGTAGGCCTATCTTGGGGGACTTGTTTCGTTAAATTGAACAACACCTTCATTTCAGAATTGCTTGAAATATGAGAGAAATATTAAATCCGTTTTCTTTAGATAACAAAACTATTTTGGTTACGGGGGCATCCTCTGGAATAGGAAAAGAAACAGCAATTAGTTGTTCGAAAATTGGAGCTAATGTTTTTATAACGGGAAGGAATAATGAAAGACTGAATGATACTTTCTCGAAACTTGAGGGTGACGATAATTTAAGCTTTTTGGCAGACTTAAACAATAAGAGCCAAACGGAAGAATTGGTGAATAATCTCCCAAAATTAGATGGATTGGTATTAAACGCGGGAATTATGAGAACCATACCATTCAAATTTGTTACTTCAGGCGACTTAGAAAATATGATGAGCACTAATTTTATGGCTCCCATATTACTTATCAATCTTCTCATAAAAAATAAAAAGCTCAATAAAAATGCTTCTATAATTTTTATTTCTTCTATTGGAGGAGTCTCCATTGGAACTATTGGAAATTCCATTTATTGCGCATCTAAAGGAGCAATAAACGGTATACAAAAAGTTTTAGCAGTAGAATTAGCAAAGCAAAACATAAGGGTTAATTCTGTAAACCCTGGCATGGTAAAAACAGAGATGTGGAACAAATCACACGACATAACCACAGAACAGTTACTAATTGATGAAAGAAAATACCCCTTAGGATATGGTGAGCCAAAAGATGTAGCGAATGCTTGTATTTATCTTCTCTCCGATGCTAGCAAATGGGTTACTGGTATAAATTTAACACTCGATGGTGGATTTACAATACAATAAATTATGGCGTTTATACATTCTCTAACCTATTATTTACCGGCAGATACTTTAGATAATGAGACCATAAATCGGCAGTTCCCAGAATGGGGTATAGATAAAATAAGCTCGAAAACTGGTATTTATAATAGGCATATTGCTAGTGCAGACGAATTCTCTTCTGACATGGCGGTACAAGTAGCCGAGAAACTATTTGCAGAGCAAAAGATCGATAAAAATAAAATTCAATTTATATTGCTTTGTACACAAAGCGCCGATTATTTTTTACCTACAACAGCCTGTATTGTTCAGGAAAAACTGGGCTTAAGTAACACAGTTGGCGCTTTAGACTTTAACCTCGGTTGTTCTGGCTACGTTTACGGATTGAGTTTAGCAAAAGGCTTAATAGATGGTGGATTAGTAGATAATGTTTTGTTAATCACCTCAGAAACTTATTCGAAGTTTATAAACCCCAAAGACAAAAGCAACTTAACCATTTTTGGAGACGCCGCTTCAGCGACTTTTCTGACCAAAGAAAAAGGACGGTGTTCATTAAATCATTTTATTTTTGGTACAGACGGTGGTGGTGCCGAAAATTTGATTGTAAAAAGTGGTGGAATGAGGTTTAGACAAGGAAAAACAAATCAGGTTAAAGAAATTACAGACGAATATGACAATGTGCACACTGATGCAGATTTATACATGAACGGTTCAGAGATTTTTAATTTCACTTTATCTTCTGTACCCTCTTTAGTAAATCAAGTTTTAAGCAAAGCCAATTTAAATCGTGAAGATATTGATTTATATATTTTTCATCAGGCCAATAAATATATGTTAAACCATCTGCGCAAAAAAATTGGCATAGATGAACAAAAGTTCTTTGTCTTTTTAGAAAACTGTGGCAATACGGTTTCTTCTACTATTCCAATTGCCTTATGTGAAGCCATGGAACAAGGAAAAATTAAAGCTGATCAAAAAATCCTATTAGCAGGTTTTGGCGTTGGTTATTCTTGGGCAGGCTGTACCTTAAAATTCTATTAATATGAAAAACCTCATTATTATTGGCGCTAGAGGCTATGGTCGTGAAGTATATAACTGGGCAACCCAATGTAAAGAGTATAATAAAGATTGGATAATCAAAGGTTTTTTGGACGACAAATCCGATGTATTGGACAGTATGGGCTATCCCGTTCCAATAATTTCTTCAGTAGAAGACTATATAATTGAAAAGGATGATGTTTTTATCTGTGCGTTGGGTGAGGTAAAATATAAAAAAAAATATGTTGAACTTATTCTGTCTAAAGGTGGCGAATTTATAAACATCATACATCCATTGGCACAAATAAACAATTTTAGTAAAGTTGGGAAAGGTATTATCATTTGTTCTTTTTGTGCTATAAGTAATGAAACCATTATTGGCGATTTTGTTACTATACAAAGTTTTTCAGGTATAGGACATGATGCAAAAATTGGAAATTGGTGCCATTTGAATGCCTATTCTTTTATGGGTGGTTATGCTGAGTTAAAGGAAGAAGTTACGCTGCATACGAAAGCAAGTATTTTGCCTAAAGTTAAGGTTGGAAAAGGTGCCGTCGTTGGTGCTCATTCTTTGGTCATTAAGAATGTAAAAGAAGGTGTAACTGTTTTTGGCTCACCTGCAAAAGAGATATTTTAATGGTTGAGAAAACAAATCCAATGGTTTCTGTTTGTATGATTACCTACAACCATGAAAAGTTCATACAAGAGGCTATAGAGGGAGTTTTAATGCAAGAAACTACTTTTGATTTTGAATTGATTATTGCCAATGATTGTTCTACAGATCGAACTCACGATGTAATAGAAGAGTTAATTCAATCACACCCTAAAGGCTATCTAATTAGATACTTCAATCACGAAACTAATTTAGGAATGATGCCAAATGCATTCTTTGCATTAGAAAAATGTGATGGAAAATATATCGCAAATTGTGAAGGCGACGATTATTGGACAGACCCTTCAAAACTACAAAAGCAGGTTGATTTTCTAGAAGTTAATAAAGACTATATTATAAGTTGCCATAACGCAATTATTATTGACAATGAGAACAACGTGATAAGCCCTGCAAAATTACCTTTATCACAGCAAAGGGATTTTATGTCGGTAGAACTGATGAAAATTACTCCTATTTTAACGCTTACTGCTGTTTATAGAAATAAACTTAATGATCTTCCCGACATTCTAAAAAATTCACCGAATGGAGACACCGCTATTTTTAGTTACTTAGGTCAATTTGGAAAATCAAAATATCACCATGACATAAAAAATTGCGTTTATAGAGTTCATGAAGGAGGCGTTTGGAGTACTAAAAGCCAATCAATAAAACACAGAATGCAACTAAAAACATTCGCTAATCTAGCGAAATATTATAAAATCAATACATATAAAGAAGTCTCTCTTCATTTCCAGCAAAGAGTGTTCTATGTAAACACTTTGATTATAAATGAAGCAAAATCGTGGACCAAGATTCGTCTAATATTTTTAGCTATTATAATATATATTAAGAAAAAAGAATACAAAGATAGCCTTCGCCTAATTAAAATCTATACGAAAAATTACATAAATAACTTACTGAAATTTATTTAGATAAACTATAATTCGAATTCTTATCAACAAAATTAATCACCCTATATTCAAAGCTAATTTTCAGCCTCTTTCTGTTATATTTTGCAATTAGGATGAGAATAAAATTCATTCAACTAAACGATGAAACACATACTCACTGATAAATATCTTTCGAACAGAAAATTGCCCATTAATTATAACAAAAATGATGCTCATATTTTTTCTCAAGAGCTTAAAAAAATTATTCCTTCAAATTATATTTTAAAACTCAAAAACGTATTTATAGTTGAGGAGACATTATTTCATAATTGGTTTGTTTTAGGGAAGTACACTCATACATTTAAATTAGACAAGATATATAAGCTAAAAATTATTTTAAAAAGATTTTTATTACCAGAAATAAAGATAGAAAAAGCAATTTGGATAACAGACGATTTAAGTGTTGGTTATTTTCACTGGTTTTTAGATTGCTTACCAAGGCTTTTAAATATTTCTAAAATAGATGATTCGCATGATTCTGTTATTATATTAAGACCTGAAGTTGCTAATCAAAGTTTTGTAAAAGAAACTTTAGACTTATTAGGGTACAAATATTTTATAAAAGAAGACAAAAAAATAAATATAAAATGCCACGAACTTATAGTTGCTAACCATTGTGCAACTACAACCGGAAACTATAATGATATTGTTATAAAAGAGTTAAGAAGTGTATTTTTAAAAAAAATTAGCCCCAAAAACGGTTCAATTAAAAAATGGGTTTATATTAGTAGGGATAAATCTAGCAGGCGAAAAGCAAATAATGAAACTGAATTAGTGAATATGTTGTTAACACTACATGTAGAAATTCATTATTTTGAAGAATATAGTATTTTAAAACAAATGGACATCATTGCCCATACTGATTATTTGATCTCTATTCATGGAGCTAGTTTAACAAATATGCTTTTTATGAAAGAAAATACACACATAATTGAGTTAAGAAATAAATTAGATACACATAGCAATTGCTATTTTAGCTTAGCATCAGCTTTGGATATAAATTATCATTATTTACTTAATGAAGGCACAAGTGATATCCCTCATTTTGCAAACTTGATGATAGATATAGCTTCTCTAAAAAATTATATCCTTAATTTAAAAAAGAATTAACTGTTTAATTTTTTTACTAATTAAACGCTTTTTGTAATGTCAGATTTAGCACCCATTATATTATTTGTATACAACCGTCCTTGGCACACCGAGCAAACATTAAAAGCCTTGATGGCTAATGAGCTTTCAGCGCAATCTACATTATTTATATATTCGGATGGATTAAAAAATAATGCAGACGAAGCGCAAAAAACTGCCTTTCAGCAAACTAAAGAAATCATCAAAAGAGAAAATTGGTGTAAGGAAGTCTTTATTGTGGAAAGAAAAGAAAATTTTGGATTAGTAAAGAATGTATTAGATGGAATAACTGAGGTAATAAATAAGTATGGGAAAATAATTGTTTTAGAAGACGATCTTGTTACTTCTCCGTTTTTTCTAAATTATTGTAATGATGGACTGAATGTATATGAGAATATTTCCCATGTTTTTTCTATAAATGCATATCAGTTTCCGTTAGACACAAATAAGATAGATACTTTTTTATCTACCCTTGCAACCACTTCTTGGGGCTGGGCTACTTGGAAAGACAGATGGAATAAGTTAAAATTAGACCTTGATTATAAAAATGTAATACAAGACAATAAGTTTTTAAGGCAACGATTTAATTTGGGCGATTACGATTACGCAAATATGTTGGACCATCCTAAATCATGGGCAATCAAATGGCATTATACCGCATTTTTACAAAATGGATTAGGTTTATTTCCATCAGTATCATTGATTTATAATATAGGTTTTGATGGTTCTGGAGAAAACTGTACGCCCAATGAAATAACTCAAAGGCTTTATCAAAATAAAATAAGGGTTACCTTAAAAGAAGACATAGATATGGATTTAATGTCAAAATTAACGCTTTATTTTGAAGAAGCTCCCGCTGAGAAAGTTTCACAATATGTAAAGATTAAGAGATTTATTAAGAAAATCATTTCCCCCAAACATTAAATAAAATGAAGCTATTCTTACAAAAAGTATTGCGGTATTTTATCAGAATTTTGAACATAACCGAAATTTTAGCCGAAGAATCTAATAGGGCTAATGTTTTAAACTGTCGTAAAACTTGCTTGGCGAATAATGTAACGTTCCATAAGAACGCTTTAATCCATAACGGACAAAACAATCCCAACCAAATTGTTATTGGCGAATTAAGCCAGATTGCAGGTACTTTACTAATTTTTAAATATGGAGGGAAAATTACTATTGGAAAAAACTGTTATATAGGCGATTTGACTAGAATATGGTCAGGCGAAGAAATCACTATTGGAAATAATGTTCTCATATCACACAATGTAAATATTATGGATACTAATGCACATGAAATTGACACAAAGGAGAGAATAAATAGATATCAAGATTTAATTAAAAATGGACTTTGGACTACCAAGGGAAGTATTCTGAATGCGCCAATCAGTATTGGAGACAATGTTTGGATAAGCTTTAACGTAACCATTTTAAAAGGTGTTACAATTGGAGAGGGGGCAATTATTGGTGCTGGATCTATTGTTACTAAAGATATTCCTCCATATTCACTCTCCATGGGAAACCCTTGTAAAGTAATTAAACTCCTAAATGATGTTGAGTAAAATTAAGTACGTAATCAAAAAACTATTTTTAGAAAAAAGAAGAAGCGATTTGCAGATTTACGAAAAAAATGTGTCCATAAATTCAACTGCAATTTTAAAATCTTTTAATCTCGATTTCAGAATTCAGCCTGAAAACAGGAAATATGTTACTATTGGATCAAAATGTTTAATAAATGCAATTTGTACTTTTGAAACATCAAAAGGAGAAATTAAAATCGGCGAAAATGTTCATATTGGACATGCTCATTTTATTTGCAGAACAAAAATAGAAATCGAAGACGATGTTACAATGGCATGGGGTATTACAATTTACGATCATAATTCTCATAGTATTTACTGGGAAGAGAGAAAATATGACAACTCACAGTCATATAAAGATTATACGGAATTTAATGGTGATGCTATAGCAAGAAAAGATTGGTCAAATGTAGTTTCACGTCCAATTTTGATAAAATCTAAAGCCTGGATTGGTTTTAATGTCACCATACTAAAAGGGGTAACTATTGGAGAAGGTGCCGTAGTTGGTGCAGGCAGTTATGTAGTTAAAGATGTGGAAGCCTTTACTGTTGTTGGCGGCAACCCTGCAAAACTTATAAAAAAATTATAATGAAAATATTGATAATAGGCTCTAAAGGATTTATTGGCCAACATTTATTGAATTTTTACAGATTACAAGCTGATAAAGATGTTTGGGGCTGTGATGTAAGTGCAGAATTTGAGGATTCTAAATACATTTTGATGGATAATAGTAATTCAGATTTTGAAAGTATTTTTAGGAGTAACCATTTTGATGCTTGTATCAATTGTTCGGGTGCGGCTAGCGTACCTGAATCTTTATTAAATCCTTCACACGACTTCTATTTAAACACATTTAATGTATTTAATTTACTAAATAACATCAGAATATTTTCTCCAAGCTGTAAGTTTTTAAATTTATCAAGTGCTGCTGTTTACGGGAATCCCACTAAGCTACCTATTGCAGAAGATGCAAGCCTACAGCCCATGTCTCCTTATGGTTATCATAAAGTAATGGCCGAAAATATTTGCAAAGAATTTAAGGAGTTTTATAATATAGACGCTTGTTCTGTCAGAATTTTCTCTGCTTACGGAAATTCGCTAAAAAAACAATTATTTTGGGATGTTTATAAAAAAAGTAAAGGCTCAAATTATATTGATTTTTTTGGTACAGGAAAAGAAACCAGAGATTTTATCCATATTTCGGATGTTGTACAAGCAATTGACTTAATTTTACAAAATTCTGCTTTTGATGTTGATTGTTATAATATTGCAAATGGTGAAGAAATAGAAATTAGAGTTGCAATTGAACAGTTATTATATGAAATAGGTTGGCAAGGCGAATTTAAATTCAACAATCATAATAGAGCAGGTGATCCTCTTTATTGGTGTGCCGACATAAAAAAAATAAAAGATTTAGGATACGCTCAAGAAATAACAATAAAACAAGGACTAAAAGAATATAGTGAATGGCTAAAAGAATTAGATTAGGGTTAAAATACTCTTATGATGAAAACTGGATTGGTGGGACATATTACTTAGAGAATTTAGTAAAATCACTTAACACGTTAAATGACATTGAAAAACCTGAAATAATAGCTATAGTGATCAAAAAAAGTGATTTTCTATTATTAAAGAAAAACACATCTTATCCTTATTTAAAATTTCAAATACACTCGGGCGAGAAAAACATATTATGTAGAGGAATTAACATAGTAACTAGACGATTATTAGGGAAATCTGTTTGCTCGCAAAAAATCAAAAATCTTGATGGGGTATTCCCGTATACTAACTCCATTCAATTTGATTTAGCTAAGAAAAAAATATATTGGATTCCTGATTTTCAGGATCATTTTTTTGCTGAAATGTTTAAAGTTTCTGAAATTGAAAGAAGATTAAAATGGCAACAAGGAATAGCATCGAGTAACTTCGATTTGGTTTTAAGTAGCCAAGATGCATTTAATCAGTTTAAAAAAATTTTCCCAGGTTATAAAGTTTCAACTCATGTTGTCCCTTTTGCAGTTTCTTTACCAAAACTGACTAACAGTTCTATACCTGCAGAAGTAAACCAACAAAAAATACCAGGAAATTACTTTATCTGTTGTAATCAGTTTTGGCCACACAAAAATCACTTAATCATTTTAAAAGCTATCAAATACCTAAAAGATAAAGGGCAAGAGATAAAGGTAATTTTCACTGGAAAAGTGAGCGTAAACCTTGAAAGTGAAAAATATTATAAAGATTTAACAGATTTCATATTATCTAATAGCTTATCTACAAACGTTATTTTATTAGGTTTTGTGGATAGACAGGTACAACTAAATTTACTTTCAAATGCCCAGGCTGTTATTCAACCCTCTTTATTTGAAGGTTGGAGTACCATTGTCGAGGATGCGAAATTTCTAAATAAATCACTCATCATATCTGACTTGAAAATTCATAGAGAGCAATTAGAAAAATACGAGGCTCACTATTTTAACCCACATAATGAGGACGATCTTGCAAACCATCTCAGTTTAGCTAGTTATAAAAGTAATGTTTCAAAAAACGCTATTATAGATTATCATCAAAATATAACAGTTTTTGCAAAAGAATTTATGGCTATTTTAAAAAATGAAACAAACTATGCTAATAAATAAACTCCGCTACTGGTATCATGATTTCAAAAAATCTATCTTCACCATACGTGGTGTTGGTAATAAAATTACCAAATCAAAAAACACCGTATTATTTGTTAAATGGGATATTGAAGGGAATAACAACCTAGTAGAATTTGGAAGTTGTTATTTAAAAAATGTAACCATCAAAATTAGAGGGAATAATCATCATATTAAAATAGGAGATGAAGTTTATATGTATGGTGGTATTTTATGGATAGAAGATGATAATAACGCTATTATAATAGGTGAAAACACAAGTATACAATCCGCTCATTTGGCTGTTACGGAAATTGGCAGAAAAATTAGTATTGGTAAAAACTGCATGTTAGCAGAAGATATTATCATAAGAACTGGTGATTCACATCCGATAATTGATATGGAAACCAAAAGTGTCATAAACGAAGGTAAAGACGTTGACATTAAAGATCATGTTTGGATTGGTACAAGGGCTCAGATTTTAAAAGGGGTGGCCATTGAAAATGACAGTATTGTTGGAGCTGGGGCAGTTGTGGTACAAAAAGTAGAGAAAAATACTATTGTGGCAGGCAACCCCGCTAAGGAAGTAAAAGCTTCTATTAATTGGAATTCACATAGAAGTATATGATGTCACCAAAAATATCTATAATAACCCCTAACTTTAATCAAGGTAAATACATTGAAGAAACAATTATTTCGGTAATTAACCAAGATTACCCCAATTTAGAGTACATTATTATTGATGGTGGAAGCACAGATGAATCTGTTGAGATTATAAAAAAATATGAAAAACATTTAACCTATTGGATAAGCGAACCAGATAAAGGTCAAGCAGATGCTATAAACAAAGGTTTGGCACATTGTACTGGTGATCTATTCAACTGGATAAATAGTGATGATATATTAGCGGTAAATGCTTTAAAAACCATTTCGGAATTATATAAACCTGGATTAACCATTGCGGGGAAGGTCTTTAATTTTTATCCAGAAAACCCTGCACTTAATGACTTTACCCAGAACAGTAATTTAACCCATAATGAGTTCTTAAACCTAAAATCAACCTATCACCAACCTGGTATTTGGGTAAATTTACATGATACAAAATCATTTGGTTTAGACATTAAAAGCCATTACTATTTTGATTTTTTCTTTTATGTAAATTATCTAAAGAAAAACACTGAAATAAGTTATACTGATAAAGTATTGGCCAACTTTAGAGTTCATGCTGAATCAAAAACCTCCTTAATACAAGAGAAAAGTAAAGAGGAGATTGTTAGTTTTTATAAAAACCTTTATCAATCAGAAAAGGACAAGTCTATTAAAGTGATTATAAAAAGAGTGTTAAACTATTGGTTGGCTTTAGAGCAAATTAAACTTTGGCAAGCTCATGAACCCTCCTTCAAAAACTCAATTAATTTTGTTAAATTCATTTCATTTAATTTTAAATATATGAAAGTGAATGTTTTTTGGAAGTTTGTACTTAAATATACTATAAATTATAAAGGTCTAAGAGGCTAAAAAAACATCAGCGTGAATATAAATCCCTTGATATCGATTTGCATACCTGCTTATAATGCGGCTCAATATATTGAAGAAGCAATAGATGGTTGGAGAAATCAAACTTATCCTTATTTAGAAATCTTAGTTCAAGACGATTGCTCTAAAGATGACACCTACAATAAAGCTTTTAATTTTTCACATAAAGATTCTAGAGTAAAGGTTTATAGGAATAAAAAAAATTTGGGAATAGGTGGAAATTGGAATGAGGTTTTTCACAAAGCAACAGGTGATTATTTAGTAATGGCTAACGCAGATGATGTTTACGACCCAAATATGATTGAGAATGCCTTGAAAATATTTGACAAAGAAGAAAATGCAGATGCCGTTAGTTTCAACTATAAAATTTTAGAAGATCAAAGCAAACAAATTAAAGAAGTAGGTATACAGAAAGAACTTAGTATTGGCTTTCAGGAAGAACTATTTAGACAATGCTTTTTTCATAACCCCTTCCACATCATTTTTACTGTATTTAAAACAAAATCTCTTCAATCTATCACCTTAAGTAATGGAGATTTATTTTTAAATACTCAAATATGTGATGCAGAATTATTTTTCAGATTAGGGGTTAATCATTTGAATTTATATTACTCTGACGATATTGGAGGATATTACCGAAAGCATGAAACCAATAATTCATCAATAAAAAATGGAGAAAGGTATTCTTGGCTGTTTGACGTATTCCCTAGGTATCGCCAAATTTTGTTAACTAATCATCAAAAGGAAACAAAGGAATTATTATTCAATAGAATTGTACATCATTTAAAATACCAATTAAAACATTTTCATCTTCCTGATTTTAAACAATTAAACTGTTTCATGAAAGAGTATTACATTTTCAGTCGTTATAAAAAAATTGAGGATTAAATGAAAATTTCAGCGATAGAATATCACCCTACAAGTAAAAAAGGTGGGTCTGAGAAAGCTTTTTTTGAAGTTCTAGCAGGACTAAAAAACTTAGGTCACCAGGTCACCGTTTTTTATGTAGAAGAAGGAGACTACCTATTAGCTTATGACAAAATTGGAATACAACATATAAAAATACCAAAAACGGAAATAAACTATTCAAGCGTTTCTACTTGGGTTAAATTATACAAGGCCGCTAAAATTATTAACCATTTTAAACCTGATGTTATTTATGTTAATCAATTATCTGATACAATTACTGCCTCAATTTGCAAATTATTAAGACAGGTAAACATAATCTGTCATATTCGTGTGCCTAAGCAAGGTAATAGTAGGCTGTTTAATTTAGCAGGTAAATTGGTAGATAACTTTATATGTGTAAACCACCTTATTAAAGCACAATATTTAAACTATTTTAAGGAGCACAAATTAAATGTGGTTAATGATGGGATAAAAATCTCTCTAAAAGCTCCATTACCCCAAAGAAAAGCATTTACTAATAATGCTACCTATTTAGGTCGATTATCTCCAGAAAAAGGGCTCTTAGAATTATTAGAAGCATGGTTAATACTAAAAGAAAAATTTCAACTTGAAATACATTTAGACATTACTGGCCCTTCAGATTCTGCGATCGAAAAAAGGTACAGACAAGAAATCCTTACTTTTATTTCAGAAAAAGAATTGGCCTACCTAGTGAACATTAAAAGCCCCATTACTAACCCGTTTGAATATTTCCAGAATTATGACATCTCTATTTTTCCATCCATTATAGATGAATCTTTCGGCAGAACTTTGCCAGAATCTGTTTTAGCGGGAACCCCTGTTTTTGCAAGAAAGGTAGGAATAGTGGAGCAGATATTAGCTCCAGAAAAAAATACATTTGTATATGAAACTGAGTTGGAGTTAGCAGATAGGATTTTTAAATATTACCATTCTGAATTAAGTTATGATTTTAGTAAACTACAAGATCATATTATACTTAACTATAATATTGATAATAATGTACTTTTAATAGAAAATATCCTGAAAAAGTAAGCACCAGCCATTGATACTATGCCCAATAAAACATAGGCAAGTTTTTATTTAATTTGAATACCTTTGCTTTATAATTGATTAACTGAACTATTATACTTAAAATTTGATTTGAAATTTACCATCATTACAAGATATTATCATCCTACACCAGACGGGATAGGCCATCATAGCGGATATTTAAATCAATATTTAATTGAAGCAGGTCATGCTGTACAGGTTATTTATGATGATGGCATCATTTCTTTAGAAGAAAAAGAAATTGGAATTTTAGTTAACAAAATTAAACGTCATAAATCAGATTGGGTAATATTTCAATATAATGGTTATAGTTATAATAGGTTTGGTGCACCAAATTGGCTAACTAAATTGTATAATAGAATTCATCATTATACACCAGCGAAGGTATGTTTAATTATACACGAAACTTTTATTAGAGAAGAAAAGAGTCTAAAATTAAGAATCTATCGTTTTTTACAGCAAAGAACACTGCGTAAGGCTAGTAAATATGCCAATTTAATTTTAACCACCACCCATTTGTATGAAAATCAACTTACTGAAATGGGAAGAAAGAGCCAGGTTTTTTTTACGCCCTCTAATTTTGAGAATTATATTGAAGAGCTAGATGGGCCTAAAATTTCTAAAGAAAGGTTAAAAATTGGGACTTTTGGTAATAGAGACCCTAAATTTTTATTAGAAGTAATTATAAGGCTTGAAGCTAAAGGCTTAATTTGTGATTTCGAGTTTATAGGGAACTACCAGCCAAAGTACATTAAGCAAATTAAAGATATTACTAAAAAGTTAAACTCTATAAAAATTAGTCGTAGCGGAAAGCTAACGGATTCGAACATTGTAAAGCATTTGGCAACATTAGATGCATTTATATTGTTGGAACCCGTAACAGAAGATGGTGGAGGCGGCTTAAACACTAAGAGTGGTGCTAGCGCCACTGCACTTTGTATGGGTATTCCTATATTTTCTACCAAAGGAGATTTTACTGAGCCAAACGTTTTTATAGAGAACCAAAATTATATCTGCCTTGATCATAACGATGTAGAAGAGTCAACTTCCATAATTTATAACTCTTTAAAAGACCATCATCAATTGATTGAAATTGGTTTAAATGGAAAAAAATTATATGAGACTAGTTTTGCTTGGAAGCAATATGTGAATAGAATGGAAATTTTAATGAAAAAAAATGGATAGCGGTTTTTTGTTTAGAAGGTTGGGTTTTTTAGTTCCTTGCTTATTGCGCCTATCCGGAAATGCGAGTATCAAGTTAAATGATAAACATAAAATATCTTCATTTCAAGATGTTTTTTTGAATCCATTTTATTGGGATGCGCTTTTTAAAATAAATTTTGTACCGAAAAACATTTTTGATTTAGGTGCTAATTTTGGTTTGTTTAGTAGTTTGTGTAACCAAGTATTTGCTTATAAATATGAGCCTCAAAAAATTGATTATGTTTTAGTTGAAGCAAATAAAAGCTTAATTAAAAAGTTAGAAGAGAACATGAGTAGTTTAACACCTAACTGTTTTTATACCATTAGACACGGCGCTGCAGGGCCTAAAGAAAATATTTTTTTTAGTGCGGATAAAAAGAATTTATTAGCTAGCAAAATATCAAAAAATGGTATTGAAGTCCCCTTTATTGATTTTAATTTATTGGAGAAACCAGAGTTATTGAAAATTGACATAGAAGGGGCAGAAGATTTACTTTTTGAAAATTACTTTGACTGGGTAAAGGCTGCTAAAGCAATCATTATAGAGTTTCATTATGATGGCGAAAAATTAGCTACGCATATTTTAAAACTAAGTAATGCTGGGTTTGAACTGCAACTTGATAAGTTAGAGGAGAGTGGTTATAGAAATCAATTATGGGTACAAAAAGGATTTTAGTTTATACAGAAAATTATTTACCATCTATTGGTGGTTTAGAAAACAATACTCTTCTTTTGTGCGAATCACTTGTTTTATTAGGCCATCATCTTACTTTACTTACCCCACAAAAAAATGCACTTAATCATGCTAAATTTAATGTTTTAGAAAGCAAATCGCTCTATTTATTTTATAACCAAGTAAAAAATCACGATTTAGTTATGATTAATGGAGGCGTGTCTTTTAAAATCATTATACCTTCCATATTCGCTCTAAAACCATTTATGATTATTTATCAGATGGCAACACTTTTTAAAGATATTAGAAATAATAGTTTAAAAACTAAAGTTTTAAATAAGTTAAGATGGGTATTGGCAAAGTTAGCAAAAGCAAACATTGGAGTTAGTCAATATAGCTTTTTAGAGTTGAAAAAAGCTTTTGGCAGGCACAATTCAAAGCTTCTTATCAACCCTGCAGACCCAACGTTTTCTAACCAGGATGATGATCATTATGATGATATTTTGCCAAAAACACCTTTTCAATGTTTGTTTGCAGGAAGATTAATTGAAGGTAAAGGCGTTAGCCTTATCGTTGATGCCGTTAAAGAGATTAATAAGTATAAAGAAGTTATACATTTACATTTTGTTGGAGATGGCCCAGAAAGGGGATTTTTGCAGCATCAAAACACTAAACACTTTATCTACTACCATGAACCCGTTTCGAAAGAGCAACTTAAAGAGTGGTTGAAAAAAGTCCATTTAACCGTGATTCCTTCTACAAGCCATATTGAAGGCTCCCCTTTAATTATGGCAGAATCTTTAATGATGGGCGTACCAGTATTGGTTTCTTCTCAACCAGCAATGGTAGCATCCGTACAAAAATCAAATTTAATATTTGAATCTGGAGATTTGAATGACTTAATAAAAAAGTTAAACTTTTTAGTAGATGCAGCCAGTTATTCGAATATAAAAAAATATTGCAAGCTTATTTCAGTTGATTATTCTTATACAAATTACATAAAAAATTTAAAAGCTATTATCAATGTTTAAAGCTATTAAAGATACTTGGGTAGGTTTAAAAAATGAAAAGAGGCTGCGGATAATTCTTTATCTTTTTCTTTTCACCACGCTTTCGGGTGCCGCAAGAAAGTGGGGGACAGATTCTAAAATTTTATCGAACGCAATTTTAGGCATACAATTAATAATTCCATTAAGTTTTATTCTTTTTAAAAATGCATTTCATTTTGATTATAAACAGCGGAATATTTTCATTATTCTACTTACTTATATTTTTACGCTTTTATTACTCGCTGCAAATCCTCTAGGCGCTACCTTGGGGCATGGTATTTTAGGAATTATAGTCCACTTGAGTTTTTGGTTACCTATGTTTATTTACGTGAAAGATCCAGAAGCTTTTAAACTAGAAAAATTAATTCCTTTACTTATTATCCTATGCTTTGCCCAAGTTATTTTAGGTTCTATACAATCTACCTTACCTGCTGATGCCTATTTAAACAGGTATGCAGTTACAGAGGGGGAAGGATTTGCTGATGCATTGGTAGGAGATGCAGTAAGAGTTTCTGGTACCTTTAGCTATATTAGCGGTTATAGTTCTTTCATGTTATTTTATACCTTAATGGCCTGCGTCTTAATTAAAATCAGGTATCAGCCCTTCATTTTGATCCCTTTTTTAGCCATAGGCTATTATGGTTGTTTAATATCTGGCTCTAGAGGTACTACCTATTCCTATTTGATCATTATTGGGACGTACATTTTAACTTCTGTAAATATCAAAGCCAATAGTAAATTAATAGGTGGTGCGTTTTTGGTGGTTTTTGTGGGTGGTTTTTTTAATTTCATATTGCAAGATCCATTGCATATTTATGAGAAATTTACACAAAGCTCAAATAACTTTGAAGAAAGAACAGAAGGTACAAGTGAAAACACGCAAGGTAGAGTATCTGGTGCATTAAACGAGTTAATTAATTTAGAATTTGAACATGATATGATTGGTGTCGGGTTAGGCTCTACCTATCAAGGCGCCAATGCTTTATTTGGATACAACCCCAATTTGAGGGGTCAAGGTTTTGAAACAGAATTTAAAAGAGTAGTACTCGAAGGTGGATATGTACTTTTAATATTAAGATTTGTGATGCTTTTTTATCTCATGCAGTTTTTAAAAGGTAGTTTCTTTTTTAAGCTCACAATATTTACCCTTTCTCTATTTGTATTTAGCATTATTTATAATACTTATAATGCTTTTTTCTTCATGTTAGGAATAGCTATGATTGATCGGGTTAGCCGTTTAGAAAGCACCAAGGATTTATAATGAAATTGTTTATCATTCATCCCGGCATACAACATTCACCACGTTTAGCTAATGGAGCAAATAGGTCTGGCTTATTTAAAAATATCACCTTATTAACCAGTGTGCTTTATAAGCCCAGTGATAAAGTATTTGGGATATTAAAAAAACGGGTGAAGCCAATTGATAAAGAGATTAAAATCATCAATCATTACCTATATACCTTGTTATATAGTTTGAGCAAATTTTTATACAATAAAATCATTGTTAACCCAAACAACCAAAGCCATAATAACCCCATTTATTTTTGGCAACAAATATTTGGTTATTTATGCCTGCCATCCATTTATTTGAACAGAAAAAATTTGATGGTGGTTTGTTTTGAAACTACCGGATGGCCTGTGGTTAAATATTGTAATAAGTGGAATATCCCTGTGATTATGGATTTTGCGTCTATTAGTCATGAAAAAGCGAAGACATTAGGAATTAATGAAACTCCATTTGGAATTGATTTAAAGCTGAAAGAGAGAGTTTTAATTGATTATGGATTTTACTGTTCTAAATTTTGTAGAGATAGTTTTGAAGGGATGACCTCGGCTAAGAAGGAATTTGTATTGTATTTGGGGGCAGAGCGAAGGGAGATGCAAGCAGCAAGCAGCAAGAAACAAGACATTGGAAATATGGGAAAATTGGGGGAGATGCAAGAGTCAAGTAGTAATAATCAAGCTTTGAATAGTCCGCTGTTGGAAGTCAGCAGTCAGCAGATTATTAATCTCAATGATAATAATAAGTCCATAAACAGCATTAAATTATCTTTTATAGCTAATTTAGAATATCGTAAGGGCTTAGATATATTTTTAGAAGGAGTTTATGGGTATGAGTATTCCGCTTTTGTAGAGGTGCACTTAATAGGCAGGATAAGAGAGGAATGGGTAAGTCAGCATCTTCCGAAAACAATTCTTAATAAAAACATTAAACTTATCTATCAGCCGGCGATGAGTCAGGGAGAATTATTTAATTATCTGCGAAAAGAAGCTTTTGATTTAAATGTACAAACCAGCAGGTTTGATTCTTTTGCGATGGTGGTACCAGAAACCATGATGCAAGGAATTCCTAATGTGGTTTCTCCTTTTGTTGGTGCTGGCGAAATGATAACACATGAAAAAGATGGCTTTATTATGGATCGATTAGATAGTGAGCATTTATCTAATATTTTAAAGTATTACATCCAGCTCAATCAGCAAGAAAGGAATGAATTAAAATTAAGAGTTTTAGCTAGTTCCAAAAATATGATTTGGGAGAATTATTATATCCAGTTAGGGAAAGTTTTTAAAGAAATTTTAGCAGATAACCGATGAAAATAGCTTTCATAGTGGAATTTCCAACGCAGTTTGAAGTGCCATTTTACCAGTATGTAGCAAAAGAGCTTAAAGCGGAAAGCTTAAAGCTAAAGGCGGAAGGGGAAAGGCGGAAGGCGGAAGGCTTAAAGCCGAAAGCATTGGAAAATGAGCGTTTTGATTTTCATGTGATCTTTAACAATACTGACCAGCAGGATTATCACGATTTTGAATTGGGTAAAAAAGTAGGCTGGGGGTTTAACTTATATGAAGGTTATACTCATTTTATTGCTGATAGAAATGACATTGTAAATGCTGTAGATACAATTATTACTAGGGAAAATTATGATTATATCATTTTGAATGGATATAAAAATTCATACAAAGGCTTAGCAAAACTGTGTAAATCTAAAAATATTCCCATAGCATTAAGGATAGACTCTGTACTTTATAATTTAAGTCCAGTAAAAAAGTTTTTGAAGCGCATCTATTTACCTTTTGCTTACAGACAATTTGACCATTTCTTTGCCGTTGGCTCTGAAACTAAACGCTTTTTAAATTGGTTAAGCATTGCAAATCATCGTATCAGTTATTTCTCTTACTCGGTAGATGAAGTCTGGTTTAAAGCACAATCAGCAGATGTAGAAAAAGTAAAATTTTTAAAAGAAACATTACAAATTAAGAATGAAACAGTTTTATTAAGTGTGGCTAAATTTGTCCCAAGAGAATCTCCTTGGGATATTTTGGAGGCTTTTAAATTGTTGAATGATAAAAACTTAACCTTAATTTTAGTAGGCGATGGCGAAGAAAGAAAAGCTTTAGAAGAATATGCTAATCAAAACAGTCATTTGCAAATTATTTTTACAGGCTATGTTCCTTATCAGCAACTACCCTACTACTATGGATTAAGTACTATTTTTATACATGCGGCAAAAAACGAACCTTGGGGAGTATCGGTTCATGAAGCGCTATCTTGTAATTGTTCAGTGATTACTTCTGATAAGGTAGGATCTAGTAAAGATTTAATTGTGGAAGGAAAAAATGGACATACTTATCCTTTTGGTGATTACAAATACTTAGCTGATAAAATACAAGAATCTATAATTTTAAATGGTTCCATAAAAAATGAAATCAATCAAATAGTATTAGAAAAATGGGGTTATCAGTTCATGTGGAAAGAAATTAAAACAGCTACTTTAAGACAGAACCATAAATAAGAATACCGAAGGCAAGGTAGCGTGGAAAGTTGGAAGAGGCGGAAGGCTGAAATTAAAAGGCGGAAGGCAAGGTAGCGTGGAAAGTTGAAAGAGGATGAACGTTAAATTTGTCAGCGGAATTACGATGAAAGTAGTTTTAAAAGATAGATTTGAATGGTTTAATTGAATTTAAGGAAGATTTGAAATTTATCATTAGCATTGCTAAATAATGTATTTTTTTGATAAGATAATCGGATAATTACCGATTATAACCTTAATATATTACATTTTTAAATACAAATATTGCAAGCTATACAATCTTATGCTTCCCAACCCATTACCCATCAAATGATAATGAGTATATTGGATAACAGATTAATATAATTATGATTATTTGTTAGCTACAATTGGCAAGAAAAAGGATAAAACCTTAACCTTAGGGCAATTCGATTTAGATCACATCATGTTTTTATCAAGAAAAATTGAGTTTTATTATCGCCCTAAATTTCATAAATTTACAATATGAATATCATGGCAGAGAAGATCGAGTTAGTAAAACAATTATTGGATACGAATGATATTGATATTATTAAATCTATCAAATCTATTCTTTCTGGTTCAACACAAAGTTCAGATAACTGGACAAATCTTCCGAGTGAGGTAATTGAAGATATTAAGGACGCTATTGGGCAAGTTGAAGCAGGGGATTTAATAAATCATTTAGAAGCTCAAGAGACCTATAAAAAATGGCTTTAGAAATTCAATGGTCTCCAAAATCATTGCAAAAGTTTCATAGTGTTATTAGCTATCTTAATGAAAATTGGGGCAACCAAGTTGCTAAAGATTTTGTAAGACGAACTGAAATATTAATACAGACCCTGACGGTTCAACCTAAAATTTTTAGATCAATTTCATCCACACTAGAGATAAGATAAGCTGTTGTAACAAAACATAATCTGATGATTTGATCAAAGATAATAAACTCATTCTTTTAACCTTTTTTGATACTCGCCAACACCCAAAACAGAAATTTCCCAAACCCTAAATAATTTTTTTTTGAAAAATCTCAACATTCCAGCATCTTACAAACCCGCCTTTATTTATGGCGGACCTATTTATTCGGTGGCTGCTTTTATTTAACCTATTTGTTTTCAAAATTAAAATATGCTTATATTTGATTATATTCTTTAAATATGATAAATCCGCATTTACATCAAAGTAGCAGAAACGGAACTAAAGCTGTTCTTCAATTACGAAAAAAAAGATTAAGCATGGGTTTACCTTTTATGATAAATACCGAGGAAATTGAAAAAAATACATGTTACCTAGAATATCCTGATGGAACGATTACCAAAGTTGCAGTTTCCAAATCCGGTATCGAATTTCAAACTTTAGAGAAACTTTCAACATTAGAAGCAAATGAATTAAGAACATCATTCTCTTTAATTTAGTTTGCCAAAACTTTTCATCATAACAGGTTCTAATGGTGCTGGTAAATCAACAGTTGGATTCTCCTATCTTAACCAATATCATGGCGACATATTTGATGGAGATAAAGAATATCTTGTAAAAAGATCTCTTTTATGGAGGAAAGGTTTAAGATCAGAAAAACAAATCAAAGAACTTGCATCCAATTATGTTGATGAATTATTAGATTCTTTAGTTAAAAATGCACTAGATCAAAAAATAGATTTTGCTTATGAAGGGCACTTTTCATTAGAAAGTAGCTGGATTTTACCTAAAATATTCAAAAAAGCAGGCTATGAAGTTCATTTTGTTTTTTTTGGTTTAACTGATATAGAACTTTCAGTTCAAAGAGTATTGATTAGAGCAGTTGAGGGAGGCCACTATGTTGACAGAATTACATTAACAGAAAATTTTTATGGTAATCTAAGAAAAGTTGATGACCACTTAAACTTATTTGATTCTTTAGAAATTGTAGATACCTCTTTAACCATACATAAATCATTAATTTTATTCAGAAATAATGCAGTTAAAGAATCTATAAACTACGCGGATTTGCCTACTTGGGTAATTTTGTATCTCCCTAATTTAGTTAAACTGATCAAATCTTGAAAATCCTTCACATTACAGCGTCTTACAAACCTGCTTTCATTTATGGCGGACCTATTTATTCGGTGGCTGCCTTGTGTGAAGCTTTAATAAAGCCGGAAGACGGAAGTCAGAAGTCGGAAGCTATTAGTCCGGAGTCCGAAGGTGAATGTAGGAAGTCAATGGATAATGAAAGTCCGAAGTCTGAAGGCGGAAGTCAAAAGTCAAATTTCAAGGTAACAGTTTATACTACTTTAGCTAATGGTAAAGAAGAATTACCTTATCAAAATGGAGAAGAAAAAATAGTAGAAGGCGTATCAGTTCAATACTTTAAGCGTATCACTAAAGACCATAGTCATTTCTCCCCTAGTCTTTTATGGTATTTATGGAAAACAGCGAGGCAATTTGAGGTGATACACATACACGCCTGGTGGAACCTAGTGAGTATGGGTGCTGTATTCATTTGTTTGATAAAAGGAATTAAGCCTATTGTTTCACCTAGAGGGATGTTGGGGGATTATACTTTTAGCAGAGGCAAAAAAATATTTCATCAACTGATAGGTAAGTTTTTGCTAAAGAATTGCGATTTTCATGCGACTACTCAAATGGAAGCTGATGAAATGGTGATGCAGGTTTTTGGCGATCAAGAGAAAGTGAAAGTTGTGGATTTGATGGAGGGGGATTTAGAAGAAAGAGTAAAGAACAAAGAGCAAAGAGGAATTAACAATGATAATGGTGGAAAGTGGAAAGTGGAAAGTCGGGAGGCCGCAGTCCGCAGATAGAAGTGGAGGGGGATAAAGGAATTGAAAGCTTTGATTCAGAATTCAGTAATATACTATCGGAGGTTGGAAGTAGAAGGTGGAAAGTTAAGAATTTAGAAGGAAGAGGAAATATTAAGGAGAAAAGGTTCATTTTTATAATTCACAATATTGTGAAAGTACCTGCTAATTTACCTCTTAGGGATAGGGTATATGATGGGACCTTAAAATTGATTTTTTTATCTAGGATACATCATAAAAAAGGAATAGAGCTGCTTTTGGAAGCTTTGGCTTTAGTTGATTTTCCTTTTCAACTGAGTATTGTGGGAGAAGGTGACATTGAATATGTTGAAAGTTTAAAGTTGAAAGTAAAGAACTTAGGGCTTGAAGATTGTATAAATTGGGTGGGCGCAGTATATGGTGATGAAAAATTTAAGCTATTGGCAGAAAATGATCTTTTTGTACTCCCTTCCTATAATGAAAATTTTGCCAACGTAGTGATAGAAAGTTTGGCTGTAGGTACGCCTGTCTTAATTTCAGATAAAGTTGGTTTGGCTCAGTTTGTGGTTAAAAATGAATTAGGTTTAACGCACCAACATGATGTTGATTCTTTATTAAAAGAGCTTCAGCATTTTACGCACACCCAAGGTTTAACTTTTAAAACCTATAAAGATTTCACATCTTTAGCCTCAAAATATAAATTAATGTACCATGTTGATTAAAGATGCGCTTTCCATTATCATTCTTACACATAATGAGGAAAAGAACATTGAAGCTTGCTTAAAAAGTATTTCAGCATTAAACTGTTCTGTTTTTTTGGTAGATTCTGGATCAACAGATGCTACCTTAAGTATAGCAGAAAAATATAAGGTACATATTTCTCATCACCCTTTTCAAAATTATGGGCAACAAAGAAATTGGGCGCTACAAAACCTACCTATAAACACTCCATGGGTTTTGAATATGGATGCAGACCATAGGATGACTGAGGAGCTATCTAAAGAAATTGAGCAAATTTTCTCCAATACTATAGCAGAAAGTATCAATGGATTTCTGATCAGTAGAAGAACTATATTTTTGGGTAAGTGGATAAAGTATGGGGGGCATTACCCAGTTTATCATGCCATACTATTTAGAAGAGGTTTTGGCTATTGTGAAGATAAGTTGTACGATCAGCATTTTGTGGTAGAAGGACAATGTGCTACCATCAAATCTGATATGATTGATACTTTAACAGACTCTTTAAACTCTTTTACAGAAAGACATAATAGATGGGCAACTTTAGAAGCAGAGGACCAAATTTCGGCCTATTCAAAAAATAATAAAGAAGAATTAGTGCAAGCTAAATTTACAGGCAATGCGCAACAAAGAAGAAGGTTTTCTAAGTCTATTTACGAAAAATTCCCACTATTTGTTCGCCCCTTTGTTTATTTCATCATTAGATACTTTTTTAAATTGGGATTTTTAGATGGAAAAACTGGATTAGTATTTCACTTTTTACAAGGATTTTGGTTCCGTTTTTTAGTGGATGCCAAAATTTACGAGTTAAAAAGTAAAAGGAATACCATTTAGTTTTATTTGACTTAGAGCCTGTTTAAATTTGTATTGTAAAAATGTTTATAGATTATTTTTGAGCGAAACAAGGCAAATTTTGTAGAGATAGCCGGAAGCTATCTAGAAAAATTTAACGAAGTTGCAGCCAAAAATAAGCATAAACAAATTATTAGATAAATTTTAAACAGGCTCTTAAATTTGTATAATAATCAAATTTAATTAGAAACAAAATAAAGGCTAATAACATATAAAACATTTAGTATTTTTGATTGATGAAAACATTAACCATAGAGCTTCCAGATTCTCTCGATTTAAGTTCGAAAGATATCAATACTGCTTTAGCTGCCCAGCTTTATGATATTGGTAAACTATCTTTAGGGCAAGCCGCAGATTTAGCAGGTTATTCCAAGTCTACATTTATGGAACTACTTGCTAATTATAAGGTATCTGTATTTAACTATGCTCCCGAAGACTTAAATCAAGATTTGGAAAATGCAAAAAATTATTATAGCTGATACCAGCTGTTTAATTCTTTTACATAAAATTGGGCATTTAAACCTTTTAAAGGATATTTTCATTACTGTCCATATTACTTCCGTGGTAGCTTTAGAGTTTGGAAATCAATTACCTGGATGGATTATGATATCAAATCCAATAAATAATGACCTTTTAACAATATTAAATGCAACCGTTGATTTAGGAGAAGCTAGCTCAATAGCGCTAGCTTTTGAGCAAAAAAATGCTTTAGTTATTTTAGACGATTTAAAAGCTAGAAAATTAGCAGCAAATTTAAATTTGCTTTATACAGGAACTTTAGGTTTACTTATAATTGCAAAAAAAATGGGTAAGTTAGCCTCTGTAAAGGCAATAATTGATAAAATAAAAATAACAAATTTTCATATCACATCAGAATTAGAAAATCAAATTTTAAAAAAATCTGGTGAAATTTAATATATTGAATGTATATCCTAGGAATTAACGCTTACCATGCTGATGCTTCAGCTTGTATCTACCATAACGACCAATTAATTGCTGCCGCAGAAGAGGAACGTTTTAGACGTATTAAACATTGGGCTGGTTTCCCTACCATTGCCATAGAATTTTGTTTAAAAGAAGCTGGTATCAGCATTAGCGATGTTGATTATATTGGGATTTCTAGAGACCCAAAGGCTAATTTTAGTAAAAAAGTTTTCACTGCCTTAAAAAATAGGTTAAGCATGAGCAATATGCTCAATAGGGCTAAAAATCTAAAGAAAGCTGCCAGCATTGAGGATGAAATCATCAGTCATTTTAAAATTGAAAAATCTGTATTAAAAGCTCAAATTATTAATGTAGAACACCATAGAAGTCATTTAGCGAGTGCTTTCTTTGCATCTGATTTTGAGGAGGCTGCCATTTTATCTATTGATGGTTTTGGAGATTATTCTTCTACCATGATTGCTACTGGTAAAGGCACTAAAATTACGGTGTTAGATACCGTGTCTTATCCACACTCTGCTGGTGTATTTTATACCACTTTTACCCAATATTTGGGATTTCCACATTATGGCGATGAATATAAGATAATGGGCTTAGCGCCCTATGGCGAGCCAAAATATGTTGATCAACTCAAAGATGTTCTGATTTTTAAAGACAACGGGCTTTTCGAATTGAACTTAGATTATTTTAACCATCCTAAAAATGGTGTACAAATGGCTTGGGAAGGTGGTGTGCCACACATGGATAGTCTTTACACTCAACATTTGATTGATAAATTTGGTCCTTTGCGCCAGAAAGACGAACCATTATCTCAATATCATAAAGATTTAGCGGCTTCTATTCAAAGAATTACAGAAGAATTGATTTTTCATATGTTAAATCATCTGCACAAAAGTACCGGTTTAAAAAATATTTGCATAGCTGGTGGTGTAGCCCAAAACTCGGTAGCAAATGGCAAAATTTTAGCAAATACGACTTTTGAGAAGTTATACATCCCTCCTGCTGGGCATGATGCTGGAACTTGTTTAGGTGCTGCTTTATGGATTTATAATCAGGTTTTAGAAAAACCAAGATTACCCATTACCAATCATGGATATTTAGGAAGTCAGTTTTCTAATGAAGAAATTATTTCTGTTTTAGAAAGTCAAAATATTGCTTACGAAAAATTAGAAGGTGAAGCTTTATTTAATAGGGTAAGTGATTGCCTAATTAACTCTGGTGTGGTAGGCTGGTTTCAAGGCAGAGCAGAATTTGGTCCAAGAGCTTTAGGGCATCGTTCTATTATTGCCGACCCTAGAAGAGCAGATGCAAAAGAAATTTTAAATGCAAAAATAAAACGAAGAGAATCTTTTAGACCTTTTGCGCCTTCCATTTTAAAAGAATATGTGGCAGAATATTTTGAAGTTGTTGATGAAGTTCCATTTATGGAGAAAGTATTCCCTATCAAAAAAGAGAAACATGCTGCTATACCTGCTGTAACTCATGTAGATGGCACCGGACGCTTACAAACCGTTGATAAAAATGTAGAACCAAAATACTATGGTTTAATAGAGAATTTTAGACAAAAAACAGGTGTTCCTATTTTATTGAACACTTCTTTTAACGAAAACGAACCTATTGTTAACAAACCTGAGGAGGCTTTAGCTTGCTATTTAAGAACCAAAATGGATATGTTGGTAATGGGTGATATTGTGGTGAGTAGGGTTCTCTAAATAAGTTCATTAGGGGGAAATTCGTTGGGTTTATTAGGAGGGATTAGGGAGAACATTGGTTGTTTTCTTTCAACAATACAAGTATCCCCCTTTGGAGGGGGTTGAGGAGGTTATCGTCTATAGTGTATTTTGCTTTAATCTGATGGAATTCCATTTTAGGTTGGAATCCTCCCGCCTCATTGCCGGCGGAAAGGCTAGTAACTTTTTTTCATTGTTTCTTAATTTTATTTTTAGGCATTCAAGAGTGCTTCGCAATTTTCCAGCAGCTGAGAAAAGTAACCAAACCCGAGCGATAGCGAACACTTGAACTCCTTTAAAAAACAATAGACAATGAGAAAAAACTCTCCGCTGCCTGCCTGCGGTAGGCAGGCGTTTTCTGATACAAAGGTATTGCTTTAATTTCTGCATCTCCACCGCATAAAACAAGGCGGAATTTGACAGTAACGAATGGCTATTACTTTTAGGGAATTTTGGTTTAGTGATATTGCTCTTTATTTTGTATTTATTTACCTTGCTTGTGTGATCTTCCATTGCATTCAAAGTGACGGGATGCTATAATATAAGAATTATGACTTTATTGAACTACAGATTTTCCAATTGATAAGCGCTCCTCTCCTTTGGAGAGGGCTGGGGTGAGGCTTTTCCATAATACAAGGAGCGGACAGGTTTCTTGTGAAATCACAAAATAAGTAGCACAAACTTAATAAAACGCAGGGTTCCCATTTGAGAGACCCTGCCTGGGCATAAGGGCTAGTGACTTTTTTTCATTGTTTCTTAATTTTATTTTTAGGCATTCAAGAGTGCTTCGCAATTTTCCGCAAAAAAGTAACCAAAAAACTCTCCGCTGCGCCAGTTGCTACAATGGAAGTGCTAAAACTTCTATTTCTTTACCGCAACCGCCAAGGCGGAATTTAGCGGTTTATAAAGGGGGTTGCTTTTAGGATAATTGAGTTAAAAAGCTCTTAACATTAAGAGACCTTTCATTCCATTAAAGATGAAGTTTTTTCTTATAAGCAGAATATTTGATCTTAAATTTCATTTGCTAAGTCCTTTATTATTCTGTTGCTTTGCTTAAATTTAATTACATTCATTGGAAGCAGCTCCACAATCCCTAAAAAAAGACCCATACATTGCATTAAGATACCCCGAATTTCGGTCGTTTCTGTTGATGCGTTTTTTTTTAACCATTGGCTACCAAGTGCAAGGGGTGGTAATTGGTTGGTATATTTATAACCTTACAAAAGACCCATTTTCTTTAGGTTTAGTGGGTTTAGCAGAAGCCATTCCTGCTATTGGTATCGCTTTATACGGCGGTTATGTTGCGGATAAATCTAATAAAAAAGTTTTATTGAATAGGGTTGTCGCACTTATTCTACTCTCTTCAACTGTGCTTTTTGTAGTCACATTACCATCGGTAACCGTACAATTAAGGCAATCTAACCTCATTTATATTATTTACTTAATGATTTTTGTAAATGGTATTGCAAGAGGGTTTTACGCTCCAACTTCATTCTCCTTAATGGCCCTAATGATTCCCAGAGAACATTACCCTAATTCTTCCACTTGGAATAGTTCTGCTTGGCAAACAGCTTCTATTATTGGTCCTGCAATTGGAGGCTTGCTCTATGGTTTTTCTGGCATTCACGATACTTTTATTTTTATTATTGTTTGCTTAGCCATCTCTTTTATAGCTACATTTTTTATTAAAAGCAGACCCGCAACTTATATTCCAACTACTAGCATATACCAAAGCTTATCAGAAGGGTTGCGTTTTGTATTTAAAACAAAAATGCTAGTTGGCGCTTTAAGTCTCGATTTATTTTCTGTTTTCTTTGGCGGTGCAGTTGCATTAATTCCAGTAGTTGCAACAGAGATTTTACATGTTGGTGCCACCGAATTTGGTTTCCTGAGAGCTGCGCCGGCAGTTGGTGCTGTTTTAACCATGTTATTGATGACGAGGTTTTCTCCTATGGGTAAACCTTGGCGAAACTTACTGATTGCGGTTACAGGGTTTGGTGTATCGATTATTTGTTATGGACTTTCTACTAATTTTTACCTCACTTTATTCTTCTTATTTTTAGAAGGCGCTTTTGACAGCGTGAGTGTGATTATTCGCTCAACTATTTTACAACTTTTAACGCCTGATGAAATGAGAGGAAGGGTTTCTGCGGTAAACAGCATGTTTATTGGTTCTTCCAATGAAATTGGTCAGTTTGAATCGGGCTTAACCGCTAAATTAATGCGTACCGTTCCGGCTATAGTTTTTGGGGGATCTATGACTTTATTGGTTGCTGGGGTTACGTGGTTTAAGACGAAGAAGTTGGTACCGATGACTTTAGAGGATATCAGTAATTCTTAGTTTTTCTTGATTTTTTCTTTTGAATGTATTGCTTTAAGTGGTAATCTCCCCGCCTCATTGCCGGCGGAAAGGCTATTACTTTTGCTGCAGCTCAAAAGTAACAAAGAGCCGCCGCTGCGTTTTCTGCTACAATGGCAGTGCTTTAATTTCTGTATCGCTACCGCATAAAACAATGCGGAATTCACCGTTAACCAAGGGTTATTGCTTTTGGGAATCCTTTTTACAATACTCCCATTAACACGAACTGCCTTCCACGACCGCGTCATTGTGACGAGTGAAGCGTCTAATTTTGCGCTGGGGTGAGGTGACGATCCTTGTGTTGATTGCTTCTCGCTTGGTTTACGGTTATCCATCTTTTTTGATTTGTTCTTAGAATTATAATCTTCCCGCCTCATTGCCGGCGGTTGGCTTTTAAATTTTTCCTATCCTTCTAAACCTATAAGGTTTTTGAAACCTTATAGGTTTTATTGCTTAACAAACTTCCACCAAAATCACTACCCAAACCCGAGCGGAGCGAATACATGAAAGCCTTTAAAAAACAATAAACAGATTGAATAAACTCTCCGCTGCCTGCCTGCGGTAGGCTGGCGTTTTCTGATACAAAGGAAGTGCTCTAGTTTCTGCATCTCTGCCGCATAAAACAAGGCGGAATTTACAGTAATTTAAGATTGGTGCTTAATTGGAAGAATCTGGATTTTTGGTGTTTCAATTATTTGTAATGTTTTGTTAAATCATTGCCAGCGGAAAGGTTACATTTACTTTGCTGACTGCAAGTTTCCAATTGATAAGCTCACCCTCTCCTTCGGAGAGGGCTGGGGTGAGGCTTTTTCCACAATATATGAAGCGGTTAACATTTTGCTCTAGTTTCTGCATCCCTACCGCATAAAACAAGGCGGAATTTGACGGTAATGAATGGTTATTGCTTTTGGGAATCCTTTTTACAATACTCCCATTAACACGAACTGCCTTCCACAACCGCGTCATTGTGACGAGTGAAGCGTCGGGTTTTGCGATGGGGTGAGGTGACGATCCCTGTGTTGATTGCTTCTCGCTTGGTTTACGGTTATCCATCTTTTTTGATTTGTTCTTTGAATTAAAATCTTCCCGCCTCATTGCCGGCGGAAAGGCCTTTTGAATTTTTCCTATCCTTCTAAACCTATAAGGTTTCAAAAACCTTATAGGTTTTATTGCTTAACAAACTTCCACCAAAATCATTAAAACTGGAGGAAGGCAAATTCATTCTTACATTATAGGCAACATCAAGCGTTAAAACGCTCTAATTTCAGTATCACTTGCTATATTTGATTTCAATTTTTAAAATAATTTAGAGTTATAGCTTAATGTCTGTTGAAGTAGAAGATTTCTCCATTAAACTTCCCATTTTTGAAGGTCCGTTTGATTTGTTATTGTTCTTTATTGAAAAAGACGAATTGGACATTTACAACATCCCTATTTCAAAAATAACCGACGATTTTTTGAACTATCTGCACCAGCTAAATGCTTTAAATATTGAGCTGGCTAGTGAGTTTATTTTTGTGGCATCAACATTAATGCGTATAAAAGCTAAAATGTTATTACCTCGGCCAGAATTGAATGAAAAAGGTGAAGAAATAGATTTAAAAGAAGATTTGGTTAAAAGATTGTTAGCATATAAAAGATTTAAAGAAGCTGCAGAAGATCTTAAAAAATTTGAAGAAGAAAGGTTTTTTAAATTAAAGAGAGGAAATATTTTAGAAGATGTAAAAATTCTTTTATCAGAAACTGACCAAACCGAAGGTTTTACTTCATTTGATTTGTATAAGTTGCTAAAATCTTACCATAAAACAATGGCCAATTACCAAATTAGGGCTAAAGCTGTGACTCATACAGTAGAAAAATATCCTTACAGCATTGAAGAACAAAAAATAAAAATTGGGGAGCTATTGGCAATCAATCAAAAAATGGACTTCAATAATTTGATGAGTATTTCTAAAGATAAGGTGCAGTTTGTATATAACTTTTTAGCAATGTTAGAAATGTTGCAACAAGAGTTGGCTAACATTCAAATTGGACTTGGTTTTAATAACTTTTGGCTTCAGCAAAAAACAAAGCCTGTTCAATAAAATTAATTACATGTAATTCATCTTCTAAACCTATTTCTGGTTTAACCCCTTTATGAATACATTCTATTACTCTTGTTAAAAATACATCGTGTTTATCGGCAGAGCCTTGGTAATAATTGTAGTTATTTGCTTGAGTAATTTGATTAAAAACAGGAATTTCAAAATTCTCTTTTAAATTCACAAAATCCAATTTCTCCATATACTGCCCTCCTACTTTCACGTTTCCTTCAGAACCTATAATGGTTAAACTACTTTCAACATTAGTTTCATAAGCAGCGTTACTAAAATTAAATACGCCTTTACCCCCATCTCTAAAAGTAAATTTTATCATTCCGCTATCATTAAATGCTGTTTTTATTTCGGGCTTTAAAGTATATAAATCACTACTAATATCTACCGGATCTCCGCAAAGCCATATCATCAAGTCAATAAAATGACTAAACTGAGAATATAATGGTCCACCACCAATTTCTCTAGTTCCTCTCCATGGCGAATCATTGTAATATTGTTGGTTTCTGTTCCAAAAACAATTAATCTGTAACATTAAAATATTACCCAATAATTTGTTTTTCATCAACTTTTTTAACCAAATAGCAACTGGGCTGTATCTATTTTGCATTACTGCAAAAACCATTTTCCCCGATTTTTTTTCTGCTACCATCATTCGCTCAACATCCTCGGTTTTTAATGCAATTGGTTTTTCACAAACTACATGGTACCCTGCATTTAAACAAGCTATAGTGTGTTGTGCATGTAAGCCATTAGGCGTACAAATACATACAACATCAGCCGGAATTTTAGCTGCAATAAAATCATCTACAGAAATAAAAAAAGGGATTAATTTATTTACTGCTTTTCTGGAATTAAAATTAATATCAACAGCAGCTACCAATTCAGCATCTTTAAAACCATTGATAAGGTTAACATACTTTGTTCCAATATTACCAATACCAATGATTACGAAGTTTATTGTGCTCATGTAATTTTTAATTCAAAAAATGCAGTAAAATGTCTAATTTAGGGCTTTATTTCAGTTAAAATAAAACTAAAAAACGAGTGTATTACTCTACAAGCTTGTAATAATATTAAAAATTTAATAAAAATTCATGAAAAGAGATCAATTAATTTTTAACCTAATTGAAAAAGAACAAGAGCGCCAAGAAAACGGAATAGAACTTATTGCATCAGAAAACTTTGTAAGTAAGCAAGTTATGGAAGCAGCAGGTTCTGTTTTAACAAACAAATATGCTGAAGGTTTACCCGGAAAAAGATATTACGGTGGTTGTGAAGTTGTAGATGAAATAGAAACTATTGCTATTGAGAGAGCAAAAGAATTATTTGGCGCAGCATGGGCAAACGTACAACCACACTCTGGAGCACAAGCAAATGCAGCAGTTTTATTGGCAGTTTTAAACGCTGGAGATAAAATTTTAGGTTTTGATTTATCTCACGGAGGTCATTTAACACACGGCTCTCCTGTTAATTTTTCAGGAAAATTATACCAACCATTTTTTTACGGAGTACAGGAAGAAACGGGCTTAATTGATTACAAACAATTAGAAGAAATTGCATTAAGAGAAAAACCAAAATTAATTATTTGTGGTGCTTCTGCTTACTCTAGAGATTGGGATTATGAATTTATTAGAGCTGTTGCCGATGAAATTGGCGCTTTAGTTTTAGCTGATATTTCTCATCCGTCTGGCTTTATAGCTAAAGGTTTATTAAAAAATCCACTCCCACATTGCCATATAGTTACTACAACTACTCATAAAACATTAAGAGGCCCGCGTGGTGGCTTAATAATGATGGGTAATGACTTTGAAAATCCTTGGGGTTTAAAAACACCAAAAGGTGAAGTCAAAAAAATGTCGGCTATTTTGGACGGTGCTGTTTTTCCGGGTACACAAGGTGGCCCATTAGAGCATATTATTGCAGCAAAAGCAATTGCATTTGGCGAGGCTTTAAGTGATGAATATAAAGCATACATTACGCAGGTAAAGAGAAATGCAGATGCAATGGCGCAAGCTTTAGTAGCAAAAGGTTACCATTTAATTTCTGGCGGTACAGATAACCATTTAATGCTTATAGATTTAAGCAACAAAGACATTACTGGTAAATTAGCAGAAGAAGCTTTAGGTAAAGCAGATATTACCGTTAATAAAAACATGGTTCCATTTGATAAAAGATCTCCATTTGTAACATCTGGCATTAGAGTTGGTACTGCTGCAATAACAAGTAGAGGATTAGTTGAAACAGATATGGTTCAAATTGTTGGGTTTATTGATGAAGCTATCATTAACCATAAAGATGAAACCTTATTAAAAGATATCCGTAACAAAGTTAATGCGTGGATGGCTAAACATCCCCTTTATAAATAACCTAGATTTGAAATCATCAGAAGAAGATCTTGAAACTTTAACAAATCATAATCATCCTAATAAAATTATGGATGATTATGATTTGTATAATAGAAATTCTGATGATCAATTTAATAATTTACTAGAATTAGCCAGTTACATTTGCGAATGTGACTTGGCATTTATATCATTTATTGAAGATAATAGGCAAGAAATACGTTTTGCTAAAGGTTTTGCTCCACTAGTAATTTCATTAAACGAAACTGTTTGTAAGGTTACTATTGAAGAAAAACAATTTTTACAAATTGCTAACATTCAAACACACCCAAAAACTAAATTTCTTTGTGAAAACAAAAATATACCATTGAAGTTTTATGCTGGTATCCCGCTAATATCTAAAGCACAAGTTATAGGAACATTATGTGTTTGTAGTGAAATAGAAAAAGTGTTAAATACAGCCCAAATAACATCTTTTAACGCTCTTTCTGCACAGGTACTAAATGTTTTAGAGCTTAGAAAAAGAAATATCCAAAAACATCAATCTAACAAAATTACTGATGATTATAATATTCTATTTAATTCATCACCAGATTTAATATGCATTTTAAATGATAAAGTAGAAATCACCAGCATAAATAATACATCTCTCCAAATTTTCGGTTATCACCCTGAAGAATGTATTGGATTAAACATTTCTGAATTTATTGTTAAAGAAGATAAAAAATCAGTTTTAGAATTAGCCGCCAGAAACCTCAAAAATAAGATTAAAAATTTTGAGGTTGAAACCAGAATTAAATCTAAAAACAACGAGATTAAGTGGATAAGTTGGAATGCAGTAACGAAAGCTAGACGTTGGTATATTATTGGAAGAGAAATTACCAAACAAAAAGAAATTTTAAAAAACTTAAACCAGTTATCTACAGTAGCCAGTAAAATTAACAATGGCGTGGTTATTAGCAAACCAGATGGTGAAGTAATTTGGGTAAACCACGCTTTTACAAAAATTACTGGTTTTAACTTAAATGATTTAACCAACAAAAAATTAGGTGATGTAATTGTTGGTAAAGAAACTAATAAAGAAATAGTAGTAAAGGCCAGAAAAGAAACAGAAAATAAAAAGTCGTTTGCGATAGAGTTATTGGCCTACAAAAAAGACGGACAAGAAATATGGCTTTCTATACATAACACTATAATTTTAGATATTAAAGGAGAAGTTGAAAGTTTAATAGAAATTATAATAGATGTTACTAAACGCAAAGAATCTGAAAAACAGTTAGAATTACTATCCTTAGTAGCCAGCAAAACCAATAATGGGGTTTGCATTTGCGATGAAAATGGAGAGGTAAATTGGATAAATGAAGCTTTAGAAAATATTTTAGGCTATAGTAATGAAGAAGTTATTGGTTATAAATTAGGCGATATTGTTAAAGGTAAAGAAACAGATAAGCAATTATTAGAATTAGTAAGAGAAGAGGCTTTAAAGCATAAACCTTATACTATAGAGTTAAAAGTTTACAAAAAAGATGGCACCGAGGTTTGGCTATCTATATCAAATACTCCTCTACATGATGAAGCTAAAAATCAATACCACCAGATTGAAATTATTACAGATGTTACAAATCGTAAGCAAATAGAAATTCAGCTATTAGCATCTAAAGAAGAAGCCTTACAACTAAGTAAAGCAAAAGAGACGTTCATATCTATAATGAGCCATGAAATACGAACTCCTTTAAATGCTGTAATTGGTTTATCGAATATTTTAAACGAAGAAGAAAAATTAGAAACTCAAGTACAATCCATCAATCTATTAAAATTTTCGGCAGATAATTTATTGAATTTGATAAATGACATACTAGATTTTTCTAAAATTGAAGTCGGAAAGATGGAGTTAGAAAATAAGCGTCTATCTGTTAGAGACTTGCTAAAAGACATTGTTAACACTTTTGCGTTTAAAATTAAAGAAAAAGACATAAGCATTACATATTTCGTAAGTGATAAAATACCAGATTTAATACGAGGTGATAAAACCCGTTTATATCAAATATTAGTAAATTTAATTAACAACGCTATTAAGTTTACTGAACATGGTTCAATATCAATAGAAGTTAATTTATTAGAAGCTCAACACCAAAAAATTAATCTTCAGTTTAAAATAAAAGACACAGGTATAGGAATTGCCGAAGCTAAGTTAGATTCTATTTTTGAACCTTTTACCCAAGCAGAAACCAATACATCAAGAAAATATGGTGGTTCTGGCTTAGGACTATCTATTTCTCAAAAACTCATAACCTTATATGGAGGTGAAATATCAGTAGCAAGTACCTTAGGCAAAGGCACAGAATTTACATTTAACCTTATTTTTAATGAATTTAAAGAAGGAATTCACACAGATACAATGGTAACGCCCGAAGTTATAAAAAATATAAATGCAAAAATTTTAGTGGTTGATGATAACGATATCAATACACTATTAGCCCGCAAAGTTTTAACTAAATATGGTTTAACGGTTACCACTACAGACAGCGGTTTTAATGCAATTGAATTATTAAAAACCCAAGCGTTTGATTTGGTATTAATGGATGTACACATGCCTGATATGAATGGCTACGAGACAACCAAAAAAATAAGACAACAACCCGAAGAATACTATAAAAAATTACCAATTATTGCATTAACCGCTTCAATACTTGAAGATAATTTAGACGAAATTGAGGCTTGCGGAATGAATGACTTTCAATTAAAGCCTTTTAAACCCGAAGAATTGATGACAAAAATTAAAATCCATCTTAACGCGTAGATATATCCGTTTTAGTTTCATAACATGAAATATACAAAAGGTTAATTTTGTAACCTTTTATATAGATATTTAGTCAACCATATCATATTTATTAATTAAAATTTAACATTAATTTTAATTTAACTTTGCGCCGTTAAAACAACTAGGCCAAAAATGCTAAAATACATTAGAAGTAATATCTATATTGCTTTAGTTTTAAGATTACTCATTATATTTCTTTTATATACCGTTGGTAGAGCTGTA
This sequence comes from Pedobacter alpinus, assembly GCF_042684645.1. NCBI lineage: Bacteria > Pseudomonadati > Bacteroidota > Sphingobacteriia > Sphingobacteriales > Sphingobacteriaceae > Pedobacter > Pedobacter alpinus. The sequence continues at coordinate 26,554 of NZ_JBHULV010000014.1, read as the reverse complement.
TTTCTAATCTTCAATCTTAACTCATTTACTGGCTTAAACATTCATGAGTTATATCGTATATTTTTAGGTGGGTTAAAGTTTGATCTAAGTGCAATTATCTACGTTAACATCCTATTTATTATAAGTCAAATTATACCCTTTAAGTTTGTATATAATATAAAGTACCAAAAATTAAGTGCATATCTATTTTACATACCCAATGCCATTGGCATATTAGCAAACACATCCGACATTGTTTACTATCCTTTCACCTTAAAAAGAACCACTTTTTCAGTTTTCTCTCAGTTTGAAAACGAAAGTAATTTATCAAAGCTGTTTTTCAAATTTGCATTTTTAGACTACTGGTACATTACCGTATTTTTTATTTTGATGCTGTTTTTAATGGTATGGTTGTATAAAAAAATAAAAATTGGGCTTCCTATAATTTCTAAACCTATACCATACTACGTTGGAACAACCATGATGATGCTGGTGTTGTTTTGGTTTTGTATTGCCGCAATGCGAGGCGGTTTTAGACATAGTACAAGACCAATAACATTAAGCAATGCCGGCGAATTTGTTACAGACCCTGCCGAAATAAACATTGTGATCAATACCCCATTTTCTATCATCAGAACTGTTAAAACAAAACCCTTAAAAAAGGTATCCTATTTTAACCAATCAGCATTAGATAGTTTGTACAATCCTATAAAAAATAGTAATGAAGCAAACCAAAGCTTTAACAAAAAAAATATTGTTGTATTAGTTTTAGAAAGTTTTAGCAGAGAGTATATTGGTAGTTTCAATAAAAATTTAGATAATGGTAAATATAAAGGCTATGCTCCTTTTTTAGATTCTTTAAAATCTGTTTCATTATCTTTTAACAATGCTTATGCTAATGGCCGTAAATCTATAGAAGGGCTTCCATCTGTAATTGCGAGTATCCCAGGTATAAATGAACCGTTTGTTTTAGGCTATTACTCTGGCAATAAAATTAACAGTTTAGCTAGTTTATTAGGTAAAGAAGGGTATCATACTTCTTTTTTCCACGGCGCACCAAATGGCTCTATGGGTTTTAGCTCTTTTGTAAATGTAGCTGGCGTTAAAAACTATTATGGAAAAACAGAATATAATAACGATGCTGATTTTGACCAAATTTGGGGCATCTGGGATGAACCATTTTTACAATATTGGGCTAAACAATTAAACACTTTTAAAGAACCCTTTTTCAGTAATATTTTCACCGTTTCTTCTCATCATCCGTTTAAAGTACCTAGCCAATATGAGGGCAAATTTCCGAAAGGTACTTTGCCTATTCATCAAAATATTGGTTATACTGATATGGCTTTAAAAAAGTTTTTTCAGGCAGCCCAAAAATCTGCTTGGTACAAAAACACGATATTCGTAATTACAGCAGACCATTCTACTGTTGCCTGGCATGATGAGTATAAAACATTATTAGGAGCCTTTGCAGTACCCATCATGATATTCGATCCCAGTGGTAACTTAAAAGGAGAAATTGATAGGCCTGTGCAACAAATTGATATTTTACCAACAATTATGAATTACTTACATTATGATAAACCCTATTTCGCTTTTGGTAACGATATGTTGAAACCTAGCGAAAATCAATTTGTAATAAATACCATAAATGGCGATTATCAAATCATAATGGGCAATTACTTAATGATTTACAGGAACGATAAAGTACTAAAGCTATTCAATTATAAGGATGATATTTTTCTTAAAAACGACATTAAAGAAACAGCTCAAATACAAGTGGAGAAAATGGAGCAGCACCTAAAAGCGTTTATACAGCAGTACAATGACCACATGATTAACAATGATTTAATTGCCAAATAAGCTTAACCAAGATTAAGCAATCAAAAATATAGACACAAAAAAGGTCTCAAATTATAAAACTTGAGACCTTTTAAATATGTTTTAAATTAAATCTTATTGATTTACTAAAGATTTTCCTTTAACCTTACGTTCTTGTTCTGTTAAATAGATTTTACGTAAACGGATGCTTAATGGTGTAACTTCAATGTACTCATCAGCTTGTATGTACTCCATACATTCCTCTAAAGAGAATTTAATAGCTGGGGCAATACGAGTGTTATCATCAGTACCAGAAGCTCTCATGTTAGTTAATTGCTTTCCTTTGGTGATATTGATCACTAAATCATTATCACGGATGTGCTCTCCTAAAATTTGACCTTCGTAAATATCAACTCCTGGATCAATAAAGAAACGACCTCTATCTTGTAATTTATCAATTGCATAAGCAGTTGTCATACCTTTATCCATAGAAACCAATACACCGTTAGAACGTCCTGGGATTGGACCTTTCCAAGGCTCATAAGCTTTAAAACGGTGAGCCATAATCGCTTCTCCGGCAGTTGCAGTTAAAACGTTATTACGTAAACCTATAATACCACGAGCAGGAATATCAAATTCTAAATGTTGTAAATCGCCTTTAGGCTCCATAATTAACAACTCGCCTTTACGCTGAGTTACTAATTCAATTACTTTACCAGAAACTTCACCCGGAACATCAACAATTAATGTCTCAATTGGCTCACATTTAACACCGTCAATTATTTTAACGATAACTTGTGGCTGTCCAACTTGCATTTCGTAACCTTCTCTACGCATTGTTTCAATTAAAACTGATAAATGCAGAATACCACGTCCGTAAACTAAGTAAGAATCTGGAGAATCAGTCTCTACTAAACGTAAAGCCAAATTTTTCTCTAATTCTTTATGTAAACGCTCGCGTAAACGTTGTGAAGTAACAAATTTACCTTCTTTACCAAAGAAAGGAGAGTTATTGATGGTAAACAACATATTCATTGTTGGCTCATCAATAGAAATTACTTCTAATTGTTCTGGGTTTTCAAAATCAGCAATGGTGTCACCAATATCAAAACCATCAATACCTACAACCGCACAAATATCTCCAGAAGAAACAGAAGCAACTTTAACTTTGCCTAATCCCTCAAAAGTATATAATTCTTTAATTCTTGATTTTACAATTTTACCATCGCGTTTCACTAAAGAAACTGGCATATTTTCTTTAATCGTTCCACGGGCAACTCTACCAATTGCAATACGACCTACAAAAGAAGAATAATCTAAAGAAGTAATTTGCATTTGTAAAGTACCTTCTTGTATGGGTGCTGGTGGAATGTTTTCCAAAATAGCATCCATTAAAGGGAAAATGTTTTCAGTAGGGGTTTTCCAATCAGTACTCATCCATCCTTGTTTAGATGAACCATAAATAACTTGGAAATCTAATTGCTCTTCTGTAGCTTCTAAGTTGAAGAATAATTCGAAAATTTGTTCGTAAACTTCCTCTGGACGGCAGTTTTCTTTATCTACTTTGTTTACAACAACAATTGGTTTTAAACCTAAAGCCAAAGCTTTTTGTGTTACAAAACGAGTTTGAGGCATTGCACCTTCAAAAGCATCACATAATATCAAAACACCATCAGCCATTTTCAATACACGCTCAACCTCACCACCAAAATCGGCGTGACCAGGAGTATCAATAATATTGATTTTCACGTCCTTATATTGAACAGATACGTTTTTTGAAACGATGGTAATACCACGTTCACGCTCTAAATCGTTGTTATCTAATATTAATTCTCCTGTAGATTCGTTATCTCTGAAGATAGAACAAGAGTGTAAAATTTTGTCAACCAAAGTGGTTTTACCGTGGTCAACGTGGGCGATAATCGCTATGTTTCTTATCTTTTGCATGCAAAAAAACTCTATAAAAATTTCTGCAAAGGTAAGCTTTAAATTTGTAATTATTGCAGGTTAATCATTTGAATTTAAAATGACTATCTATTATTTATATTAAATTAACTTTGAACATCATGAATTTTCAAAATATAGCGATAATAATTTTATTCATAGGTGCTGTTTTTTACGTCGCAAGGCTTATTTACAATACTTTAAAAGCTAAAAAATCTTGCAGTAGTGGTTGTAAAAAATGTGCTGTTGATTTTTCTGCAACAGAAATTAAAAAAAACAAATTTTAGAGCCTTTTTAAATTTATATTGTGAAAATGTTTATAGCTTATTTTTGAGCGAAAAGAGGCAAATTTTGGAGAGATGGCAAAGCTACTATCTCGAAAACTGCTTTAGCACTCTTGAGTTCCTTTTAAAAAATTAATGTACCGAAAAAATTTAACGAATTTGTAGCCGAAAAGAAGCATAAACAAATTATTAGATAAATTTTAAACAGGCTCTTAATTATCTGTAAATCTGAATTGCTTTTTAATGGCTTCTTTATGATGTACATTAATTTTGGCACTTAATGTTTCAAAATCATAATCGTGGTTAGTGCCAGCATCCATCATGTGGAAGTAAACAGTTGGTTTTAAACTTTCAAAATACTCCACCAAATTACTGCTCCAAACCAATTGGCAATTACCTGCAATTTTAGGAACTATCTGATTTATTCCATCTTGTAAAATAATATCCCTAACATGGTTAGATTCTAAGTTTCCTTGTGGATATAGCACCAAAACATTGCCGGGTTTACTTAATATTTCTGCTGCAAAATCCAGACTTTCTTTAATAGATTTTTTTCTAGGATCAACAGAAAAACTCCCGATATATCTTAGCCATGGCTTTTTTTCCATCTGCTTTTTTAAAGACATAAAATGAATGCTTCTCAAATCATCATCTTTTTCTTTTAAACTTAAACATAAATAAATAGCCAATAAACCATCCCAAAAACTGAAATGGTTAAACATTAATAGATAAGAATGGTTTTCTTTTTTAGGAACACTATTAATTACTAATTTATTGAAACGCCTTTTCATATACCACTTTAAAAAAACAGCTAGTATTTTAAGGATTGGAACTGGTAGGTGTTTAGGCTTTATAATCATTTAGTATTAAGAAATATATAAAGATTAAAATTATTATTGATTATCAAACTAGGGTTAATTGATAATTTAATCAAATGTAAACGAATAGATGCTATAAAAAAACAGCCTATAAGCAAACTTATAGGCTGAATTAAAAGATACTTTTTTAGGCTTATAGCTTAATTTCCTCTTCTTTAGAACTTAAAAAATGAAATTCTGTTAAATGATAAGCAGCGATAGGTTTAACTTTAACCCACTGCCCATATTTAAAAAACCATTTCATTTGTAAAGAAACTAATCCTTTAGTAATAAAAGCTTCTACATAAGGATGTACACATAATGTAATTCCTTTTTCTGCTTGTTCATTTAAAACATAATCTAAATTGGCCACAATATCATCTAATAAAACAATACTTGCTTTAATTTCTCCGGTACCATCACAAGAAGAACATTTTTCGTTGGTTACAATATTCATCTCTGGGCGTACCCTTTGACGCGTAATTTGAACCAAACCAAACTTACTTGGAGGCAAAATAGTATGCTTAGCTCTATCTAAATTCATTTCTGCTTTTAGATAATCAAATAAGTCTTTACGATTTGGGGCTTTGTGCATATCAATAAAATCGACAACCACAATACCGCCCATATCTCTTAGCCTTAATTGCCTTGCAATCTCTTTAGCAGCTTCCTTATTAACCATAAAAGCATTCTCTTCCTGGTTTTCTGGGCTTGCATTACGGTTACCGCTATTTACATCAATAACATGTAAAGCTTCCGTATGCTCAACCACTAAATAGGCGCCACCAGCTAAATTTACGGTTCTTCCAAAAGAGCCTTTAATTTGCTTTTCGATACCAAAATGTTCGAAAATAGGTTCTTTTCCTTTGTACAGTTTTACAATTTTCTCCAATTCCGGAGAAATTTCATGTACATAAGATTTCACCTCTTCGTATATGGCGGGGTCGTTAATATGAATATGGGTAAAATCATCATTTAAGATATCTCTTAAAATGGTTGAAGCCCTACCCATTTCGCCCAAAATTCTTTTTGAAGGATCTGTGTGTGGTAACTTTTTCATAAAAGTTTCCCATTTAGAGATCAAATCCAATAAATCTTTTTGAATTTCTGCAACTCCCTTATGCTCAGATACGGTTCTAATAATTACGCCAAAATTGGAGGGCTTAATGCCTTCAACAATTTTTTTTAGGCGTGTACGCTCTGTGTTACTTCTTATCTTCTTTGAGATAGAAATTACATCAGAAAATGGGACTAGTACTACAAACCTGCCTGCAATAGATAAATCTGAGCTTAACCTAGGGCCTTTTGTAGAAATAGGCTCTTTAGCAATTTGAACAGGTAATAACTGATTTTTAGTAAGTATGGTTGAAATTTTACCACCCTTATCTATATCAGTTTCTTTCTTAAAATGATCTAATAAACGGTCTTTATAAGAATTACCTCTTACTTGCTTAGTTAATTTTAGCAAAGATTGTACTTGTGGGCCAAGGTCTAAATAATGCAAAAAAGCATCCTTCTCGTAGCCAACATCAACAAAAGCAGCATTTAAGCCGGGCATAATTTTCTTAATTCTGCCCATATAAATATCCCCAACAGCATAACTGTTGTTAATTTGCTCTTTGTTAAGTTCTACCAGTTGCTTGTCTTGCAGTAATGCAATAGTAACCCCACTTGGGGTCGAATTAATAATTAACTCCTTTACCAACAGCTACTTTTTTAGAAAAGATTGTTTAACAATCTTTTTATCAACAGAGGAAAAATAAACACAAAACAAAATATTTACCCCCTAAAATTTAAGAGATAAATATTTTGTTATCAATAAAATAGGGCTTGCCTATTTTTTCTTATGTCTGTTTTTTCTTAAGCGTTTTTTACGCTTGTGGGTGGCCATTTTATGTCTTTTTCTTTTTTTACCGCTTGGCATAATCTTTAATTTTAATGTTTTATTTAATTATTTTAATTACTTAATTCTTTTATTTTACGGTCAACAAATTCTGTTAAACTTGGATCTGCAGCTAACTCTTTGCTTTTCTCATAAGCTAAAACAGCTTCTGATTTTTGACCTAAATTTTCGTAGCTGGTTCCTAAATAAAACCATGCTTCTGGTGTTGGTTTTACAGCTATAACCGTTTTAAACCTATCCACCGCTTTTTGAAATTGGCCTGATTTCATAGAAAACATACCTAAATTCATGTTTGCTTTTTCATTTTTAGGGTCTTCTTTAACTACTCCTAAAAGCAATTGAATACCCTGCATTGGGTTTTGTGTGCCAGTAACATAAGCTACGCCTAAACCTGTTTTAGCGTCTAAATTAGTAGAATCTATCTCGATAGCTTTATTGTAAGCATTTATAGCTTTATTTAATAAACCTAAAGTAGCTGTAGTATCTCTAAAATTTTGATAACCTTCTGTAAATCTATCGCCAGCAATTAACCAGTTTTTTAATGTTGGTTTTGCTTTCGCAATTGATTCGTAAGAAAAAGCTGCTGCCGCAGATTGATTTACATCATCCCACTTTTTAGCAATTTGCTCTTGTAAACTTATTTTCTCATCTGCAGAAGCAGCTGCTAAATCTTTTTCAAGTTTTTCAATATCAGCCGCTAGGCTTTCATTTATCATTTGTTTACTCACAGAAATTACACTCGCTGCTTCAACCTCAACAGTTTGGGATTTATCGTTAGAAGTTGCCGTATTTTGCATTCCTTCATTCTCTCCCTCTTGCTTTACTAAACCCTTAATATCTAAATTATACAAAACAACAACTAGTAAAGCTACTATTCCTATTAAAATGTATTGTTTAGATTTAAGCATCATATTAAGCGTTTGCGGTAACTTTATTACCTGTTTTTACTTTATCAACAAAAACTTTTGCTGGTTTAAAACTTGGAACAAAATGTTCTGGAATGATAATCGCAGTATTTTTTGAGATATTTCTTGCGGTTTTTTCAGCTCTTTTCTTAACTACAAAACTTCCAAAGCCTCTTACATATACGTTTTCTCCACTTACCATTGAGTTCTTTACTACTTTAAAGAAAGCTTCAACCGTTTCTTGTACATCTACCTTCTCAATTCCGGTTTTGTTAGCAATTTCTGCTATAATTTCTGCCTTTGTCATTGTATATATATTCTTTTAAAATTATTATGTTGTGCAGTGATTTGGGGTTGCAAAAGTATTGCTTTTAGTTGAATATGAAAAATAAATACTTATTTTTTTATTTCAACCCCTTGTTAGACAATAATTAAGCAATTTGCACCTGTATTTTTTTACATTAATTTGAATAAATGAACTTCTCAAACGAGTTAATAACCTGGTATAGAAACAATAAGAGAGACCTCCCGTGGAGAAATACAAACGATGCTTATTTAATTTGGTTGTCTGAAATTATTTTGCAACAAACAAGAGTTGAACAAGGTATGCCTTATTTTTTAAAATTTTCGGAAGCATTTCCGACTGTAAAAAGATTTTCGGAAGCATCTGAGGATGAAATTTTACGCTTATGGCAAGGCTTAGGCTATTACTCTAGAGGCAGGAACATGCTAAAAACTGCAAAAAGAATTGTGAGTGACTTTAACGGTGTTTTTCCTTCAGCTTATGCAGATTTAATCACTTTAACTGGTATTGGAGAATATACAGCAGCCGCAATTTCTTCTTTCTCTAATAATGAGGCTAAAGCTGTGGTAGATGGTAATGTATATAGACTTTTGGCTAGGTATTTTGGTATTGATACACCTATAAATTCTACAGAAGGTAAAAAAAGCTTTCAGGCTGTGGCCGATGATTTATTGGATTTAAATAACGCTGGTGAGCACAACCAAGCGATGATTGAGTTTGGTGCATTACAATGTAAACCCAAAAACCCCAATTGCCAAATATGCCCTTTTATACAAAGTTGTTATGCCTACAAGCATCAAAAAATTAATGATTTACCTGTTAAACTTAAAAAGTTAAAAATAAAAGAACGCTACTTTTATTTCTTGATTTTAATTAATGAACAAAACGAAATATTAATAAAACGAAGAAACAACAATGATATTTGGGCTGGATTATATGATTTACCAAGCGTTGAGTTTACAGAAACAACAGAATTACCAGAACTACTAAACCATGCTGATTATAAAAAATGGTTTAAAAAAATATTAGCTATAAAATCAGTATCAGAAAAAATAAAACACATTTTAACGCATCAAAAAATTTATGCTCAGTTTTTAGAAATTAGTGTAGCAGAAAAATATAACATAAACACAAATGATGGCATTTGGGTAAAAGTTGATGAAATCTATAATTATGGAATGCCGAAATTAATTTTTGCGTTCCTACAAAAAATTCATAAATTCAATTAAAATTTATCCCTTAAATTATGTCAGGCGTTAACAGAGTTATTTTAGTTGGTCACTTGGGTAAAGACCCAGAAGTGAGGCATTTAGACGGAAATGTAACTGTAGCAAGTTTTCCTTTAGCTACATCAGAATCTTACAACAAAGATGGAAAGCGTATTGAACAAACCGAATGGCATAACATTGTAATGTGGAGAGGTTTGGCTGATGTTGCTGCAAAATATTTACACAAGGGTAAGTTGGTTTACATTGAAGGTAAATTAAGAACTCGCTCTTTTGAAGATAAAGAGGGCCATAAAAAATACAGTACAGAAGTAGTTGCAGAGAATTTTACTTTGTTAGGCAGAAAAAGCGATTTTGAAGGTCCAACTACGCCTGCATCATCCAGTAATAACAACGAAGTTTCAGAAGAAGGTCCTAAAGATTTAGGCACAGGAAAGTTTGGTTTAGACGAAGCTGAAAACGATTTGCCATTTTAAAACTTATTTGAAACCAAAAACAGCGAATAAATTCGCTGTTTTTGGTTTTAGATGGTTAAAGCATCTGCCTCAGCAACAGAAATTGGTAATATTTTTAAATCACAGCCAGCATCAGCAAAAGCTTGTTTAGCTTTTTCATGATCTATTTTAATATATCCAAAGGTATCATAATGCATCGCAATGATGTTTTTGCAATTGATAAATTTGGAGGCAGTAATGGCATCATCAATACCCATTGTAAAGTTATCGCCAATGGGTAAAAAGGCATAATCAATATCAAATATCTCCCCAGTAAGCTTCATCTCTTGGTTTAAGGCTGTATCACCAGCGTAATAAATGGTCTTTCCTTCTGCTTTAATTACAAAGCCCGAAGCTGTTCCTCCGTAAGTACCATCAGGTAAAGAGTTAGAATGTGCAGCGTAAATCATTTTCACACTACCAAAATCAAAATCCCAATTCCCACCTAAATTCATAGGATGTCCGTTTTCAATACCTTGTTTTTTTAGCCACGCTATAATCTCGAAAGAACTTACCACTTTAGCATTGGTGCGCTTTGCTATTTCAACCAAATCTGCAACATGGTCTTCATGTCCGTGACTTACTAAAATATAATCACAAACAATTTCATTTGCATCAATATGTCTAGCTAATTGGTTGGGGGTAATAAAAGGGTCTATCAATATAGTTTTTCCGTTTACACTGATGATGAAACAAGAATGTCCTAAATAGTTAATCTCCATTGTCAATTATTTTTTACCGAATAGGCTACCTAAATCGCCCATTCCACCTAACATTTGGTTTGTTACTGCTGCCATCTCTGCCTGAGACACGTTTTCTGCTTGTGCCAAAACCTTATTTATAGCGATGACTAAAACTTCTTCTAAGCCTTCTTTACCATTTTCTTCTATAAATTTCTCGTCAATTTCTATAGTTTTTATAGTTTTAGATGCTGTAGCTGTTATTTTTACTGCACCATTTTGTGCATCTGCGCTTACCATTATAGCGTCTAATCTTTTCTTAGCCTCCTCGGCTTTTTGCTGTGCTTCAAATAGTTTATCAAACATTTTAGTGGGTTTTTATTATACACTTGCAAAAATCGTTCTTTTTTTAAACAAAAGAAATAATTTTATAATCATCAGTGATACAGAATATTGTAGAATGTAGAACAATAACAGGGATAACTTGGCACAGCTCTTGCTTAAGCCAATAAAAAATTAATGATTATGAAAAAAATTAACTTTAAAGGGATTATTGCAGTAGCTGTTTTAGCCCTAATACAATTTACAAATGCTTCGGCGCAAACTTCAGAAAAAGGACATGTAACAAGATTAAGTGGTGCCTTAGGCATTGGTGTTCCAACAAAATCAAATATGGGCGATATTGTTATAGCTCCCGATTTGAGATTACAGCGTGACTTAGGAGAAAGAACTTCTTTAACCTTAACAACTGGTTATTATGGTTTTGTTGGTGGTCCAGAAGGTAACCAACAAAGTGATTTAATTCCATTAAAGGCTGGTGCAAAATTTTTCTTCGGAAATACATTTTACGTACAACCAGAAGCAGGTGTTGCTTTTGGAACTAGAAATGGTGCTGGAACTGCATTTGCTTGGGCTCCAAGTTTAGGTTATGCTAACAACAAATGGGATATTGCTTTACGTTATGAGGGTTTTGAATATAAAAACGATGTGAGTAACGGAATGGTTGCTGTAAGATTAGCTTATGCTTTTAAAAGACCAAACAAATAATTTCATACACCTATGAAAATTAAAAAAGCCGCTTATAGCGGCTTTTTTTGTTAAAAAACATCTTCAAAATACTTTACAATTAAAGTTTTCATCAGCATTTCTTGCTCCAATACAGTATAGGCAGGTATAGGTTTGGTTACACGCCAATGTGGCCAGCCGTCTTGGTCAACACCTTCTAATTCGTAAAAACCCAATTCAGAAAAAAGCCTGCAATTTGCAATGTGCATTAATTCTTCCTTTTGTCTTTTACTAAATTTTTTAGGGCCTTTACCTAATTCCTGTACGCCAATTAAAAATAAAATTACTTTAATATCTGGCGTATCACTATCAAACTGTATGGCTAATTTATGTTGAAGTTCTTTAAACTTTTGATTGACTTCTGCTGGTTTCATGTTAAGCAAAGATAGATGATGTTTTTGTTTGTTTAATGTAATGTAACGGATATTGTTACCTACCAAAAGTTTTTTTTAGGCTAAAATAGTTAATTTTGTGGCTATGCTTAAAAGGGCAGTAAAATATATTTATAGTATTATATTATTAGTAGCCATTACTAGTGCCTCTATACCTTTGCATAATATTTTTCACAATCATCATTTTTTACCTATTGTTGATTGTAATCTTAAATTTTGCGAAAACCACATTAAATCTCATGACGAACACTGTCATACTTTTTCTGATGCTGTTTTTATAGGGAATATTCCGAACATTCAACAATCAGATAATTTTGATGGCCCTTTTATAGATTTAATTGTAAATTTTGAAGATAAACGTTATACCAAATATTTATATTTCTGTAGAAATAAAGCCCCTCCTGTATTAATTGCTGCATAATTTTTTATTTAATAATTATCACTAATTAATTATTCCATGTGTTTTAAAAATTGGTTTAAGTTTTTAATGCTTATTGCATTATTAAGCTTTAGCCAACAACTCTATTCGCAAAACTGTAACTATACTTTTTTTGGTAATGTATATGATAACCAAACTAAAACATTGTTACCAGGTGCGTTTATTAAGCTAGCTGAAAAAAACCTACAAACGGTTACAGATTATGAAGGTCATTTTCATTTCGAAAATTTGTGTGCAGGAGATTATACTGTAGAAATTTCTTTTTTGGGTTACCAAAAAGTTATTCGCAAAATAACTATTGCCAAAAACTTAGAATTAAATTTCTTTTTAAAAATGGATGATAATGCTTTAAACGAAGTAGTAATTACCGAGAAAAAGATAATTGAAACCCCTACACAAACCAGATCTGTTTTAACAGGTATAAATTTAGAATTGACTAAAGGTGCAAGCCTTGGCGAAGCTTTAAAAAAAATACCGGGTTTAACATCTTTACAAACCGGTCCTTCCATTTCTAAACCTGCTATACATGGCATGCACTCTAACCGTGTATTAATTTATAATGCTGGTGTTAGGCAAGAGGGGCAACAATGGGGGGTAGAACATGCACCAGAAATTGACCCATTAATTGCAGATCAAATTATCGTTTTAAAAGGAGCATCTGCGGTAGCTTATGGATCTGACGCTATAGCCGGAGTAATATTAGTAGAACCTAAACCTTTGCAATATCAAAGCGGATTTAATGGTGAAGTTAATTTAGTTGGCGGAAGCAATAATGGACAAGCTTTATTTAACACAAGGGTAGAAAATTCATCTAAAAATTGGAGCTGGAGAGCCTATCTAACTTCTCAAATTGCAGGCAATGCCAAAACGCCAGATTATTATTTAGACAATACAGGTTTCCAGCAATTTAATGGCGCTGTGATGGCAGGTTATCAAAAAAACAAATTTGGATTTGAAGTTTACGCAAGTAATTTTATTACTAAGATTGGTGTTTTTTCTGGCGCTCAGATTGGAAGTACTACAGATTTGCAAAATGCAATTAATGGCACTAGACCATTACCTGATGCAGATTTTGGTTATGAAATTGATAGGCCTTACCAGCAAGTTAGTCATAGTATTTTAAAGTTGAAGGCTTTTAAATTGGTTAATATGGGAAAGCTAGAATTACAATATAGCTTTCAACAGAATAACCGTGAAGAGTATGATCAAATTAGAGCATCGCAAAGTAAATCTTACCAATTAAGATTTGAGCTAAGTACACATAATTTGGATTTTCACTTGGACCATAGTTTAAGCAAAAACATTAAAGGTAAAATAGGCTACAATGCTATTTTTCAGCAAAATTTTTACGATGGTAGGTATTTAGTGCCTTTCTTTAACAGTTTAGCAAATGGTGTTTACGCAACAGAAAAGTATGTTGGTAATAAGTTTGAAATAGAAGCGGGATTACGATTTGACTATAAATATATGGTAGCCAGATTGCGTGAAAACCCAAATGTAAGTACTTCACCTGAAATAAGACCGGAGTTCAACTTTAGTCAGTTTTCTGCTTCTTTAGGCGGTAATTACCAAATTGGAAGCGCTGTTCTAGCAAATTTTACTTTTAGTAAGGGCTGGCGACCACCGTCTATTAACGAGTTATTTAGCTTTGGGACACACCAAGGCAGTGGAACTTTTGAAATTGGCGATAGAAACTTGAAAGAAGAAAGTGCACTTAATTTTGCCACAGGATTAAAGAAGGAACAAGGTAAGTTTACATTTGATGTAAATGCTTATCTGAACCTAATAGATAATTATATTTATTTAAAACCCGGAACAGAACTCATTTTAACCAGCAGAGGTGCGTATCCAACTTTTAATTACAAACAAGTAAATGCCCGTTTTACTGGGATAGATTTTTTAGCTGGTACTGAAATAGTAAACAGTGTAGAATTGCAAGCTAAATACTCTATGGTTAGAGCAATTGATAGAGCAAAGGATACGTTTTTAGAGTTTATTCCTGCAGACCAATATGGATTAAGTGCCATCTGGAATATAGAGAAGATTGGTAAACTTCATAATAGTACTGTTAACTTTGGCCTAACCCACACAAACAGACAAAACAGAGTATTACAATCACAAGATTATGCAGCAACACCCCCAGCTTACACCCTCTTTAGTGCAGATGTAAGTACAAAAATTACCCTATTCAAAAAAGAGGTAGGTTTTAGTTTAACCGTACAAAACTTAACAAACTTAGCTTACAGAAACTACTTAAATAGGTTTAGATACTTTGCCGATGAACAAGGCAGAAACTTTATTTTTAGAATAAAAATTCCATTTTAAAACATTAAAAAAACAGATTATGAAAAATTCATTCAAATATTTAATATTCGCTTTTGCAATTGTATCAATTTCTTTAAACGCTTGTAAAAAAGACAATTTACCCGATGTTGATGAAGAAGAATTAATTACAACTATTTCTTTAACATTTACAAATACAACAGATGCTACGGATGTTAAAACTATTACCTACAGAGATTTAGACGGTGATGGTGGCAATGCGCCAGTAATTAGCAATTTATCTTTAAAAGCTAATAAAGTATATAATGTTGCTGTAACTTCTATTTTAAATGAAACTGAAAATCCTGCGGAGGACGTTAAGGAAGAAGTTGAAGAAAAAAAAGACGAACATTTGTTTGTTTATAAAACTACTGGGGCTAATTTAACTTTTAGCAATTTTGATGTCGATTCGAAAAATTTACCAGTAGGCTTTACTGCCAGAGGCACAACCGGTGCAGCAAGTAATGGTACATTTACAATTGTTTTAAGACACCAGCCTAATGGTGTTAAAAACGGCACTGAAACACCTGGAAGCACTGATTTAGAAGCTACGTTTCCATTAGCAGTAGTAAATTAAAAATTCAATTTGAATTATATTTTAAGAAAAGGAGCTAAAATTTTTAGCTCCTTTTCTTTTTGTTTATTACCTTAACTTTTAATTATTTATGCTTTTAGCATAAAATTGTTTGCAAATTTGCACAAATCCAAAACCTTATATCTTAAAACATAAAAAATGAAAATTAAAAAAGAAAATATATTGGTGATTGATATTGGCGGCACCAATATTAAGGCTACAGTATTAAGTGAGGATGGAGAATCTGTACATGAGTATAAAAAGATTGAAACTCCTGAAAAAGCAGATCCGAAAAAAGTATTGAAAGCTATAGAAACTTTAACTAAAGATTTTCCTGAGGTTGATAAAATAGCAGTGGGTTTCCCCGGTTTTGTTAAAAAAGGTGTTGTTTTTACCGCCCCAAATTTAAACAACAAAGCATTTGAAAATTTTGATTTAAGTAAAGCAATAGCCACACAATTTAAAAGGCCTGTACGTTTGGTAAATGATGCCGACTTACAAGGTTTTGCATTAATAAAAGGTAAAGGTTTAGAAATGGTAATTACTTTGGGTACAGGCTTTGGTACGGCACTTTTTATGGATGGTGCCTTACTGCCTCATTTAGAATTAGCACATTTACCAGTAAGGAAAGATATAGATTATGATGAGTTTATTGGTGATGATGCTTTGATAAAAGATGGAGAAGTTAAATGGAACGAAAAACTTAAAGAAGTTTTAAAAACATTTAAAACAGTAATTAATTACGATCATTTATACCTTAGCGGAGGAAATTCTAAGAAAATAAATTTCAAATTAGATGCTAATATTAAAGTAGTAAACAATAGAGACGGAATAAAGGGTGGCGTCTTTTTATGGGCAATTGAAGAAAGCTATAGCGTTAAAACGGTTAAACCTTAATCTTTTGAATTTCATTTTTTTAAATTAATACAAAAATCAATTAAAACAATTGATACTTTTGGGGCAATTAAGAATCAAAATTTAAAACGTGGATTTGGATACCGCTTAAAATTAATGTTTAATCATAAATCTTTCAAATTGGCAAACCAATCCTATTTTTTGTAATCACACTATTTTAAACTCAGAAACCGAGAAAAAAACCAACCATTTTAAAGCATATAATTTAACCTTTAAACTAAACCGAACAACAAATAAATGAAATCTAACATTAAACCAAAGCCAACAATATTTATGATTTTTGGCGGTACGGGTGATCTTGCTGAAAGAAAACTAATTCCTGCATTGTATAATCTATTTTTAGAGAATTACATGCATAAAGAATTTGCCATTGTAGGTTTAGGCCGTACGGATTATAATGATTCAAGTTTCATAAAAAATCTATTGGCAGGTGTCAATAAATTTTCACGAAGTGGTAAAGCCGATAAAGAAAAATGGGCTGAATTTTCTAGTCGTATCACTTATTTAAGAACCGATGTTAACAACGAAGGTGATTATTTAAAAATGCAATCTATTATTGAAAAGCATGAGGCGGAATGGTCAGAAAAACCTGCAATTATTCATTATTTAGCTGTTGCACCAAATTTCTTTCCTATAATAGCTAGTAATCTTGCAAAATTAGATTCGGCAAGTGATTGTCTTAGAACAAGAATTGTAATTGAAAAACCATTTGGTCATGATTTAGAATCGGCAAAGGAGCTAAATAATTTACTGAGTAGTATTTTTGCAGAGAAACAGATTTACAGAATAGACCATTATTTAGGTAAAGAAACGGTTCAAAACATGTTAGCTTTTAGGTTTGCAAATGCACTTTTTGAGCCAATTTGGAATAGAAACTTTATAGAACACGTACAAATATCTGTTACAGAAGATATTGGTGTTGAAGACCGAGGCGGTTATTACGATGGTTCTGGCGCTTTAAGAGACATGGTACAAAACCATATTTTACAAGTGCTTTGCCTAGTTGCAATGGAACCACCAGTAAATTTTGATGCGGAAGAAATACGTAATAGAAAAGTTGATGTACTTAGAGCTATGCGTAAGTTTGGCACCGAGGAATTAAGAAATAATACCGTACGTGGCCAATATAGTGAGGGCTGGGTAAAAGGCGAAAAAGTAGCTGGTTACAGAGAAGAAGAAGGTGTAAATAAAGATTCTAATACAGAAACTTTTGCTGCAATGAAGTTTTTTATTGACAACTGGAGATGGCAAAATGTTCCTTTTTATGTAAGAACTGGTAAGAGGATACATCAAAAATCTTCAATCATCAGTATTCAATTTAAGGATGTTCCGCATTTAATTTTCCCTTCTCAATCATCAGAAAGTTGGCAACAAAACAGGTTGATTATTAGTATTCAACCAGAAATGAGTATCCGTTTGCAAGTACAAGCAAAAAGACCAGGTGTAGATATGATTTTAAACCCTGTTGACATGGTTTTTAATTACGATGGCACTTATGAAAACGATAGCCCAGAAGCCTACGAAACTTTATTATTAGACGCCATGAAAGGCGACCAAACATTATTTATGCGTGGTGACCAAGTAGAAACCGCTTGGGATTTAATTATGCCAGTTTTAGAAAGCTGGGAATCTAAAAAAAGTATCAGTTTCCCTAATTACTCTGCCGATAGTTGGGGACCAGAAACCGCAGAAGCTTTAATTGCCAAAGATGGTTTCCATTGGTTTACTTTACCCATTAAAAAAACAGACAAAAAATGAGTTTAAACGTTTTTAAAGAAAGTAACGAAGCTATAGAAGCTTTAGCAAAAGTATTTGTTGAAAAAGCAAAGACAGCTATCGCTCAAAACAATAAATTTTCTGTTGCGCTATCTGGTGGTAGTTCGCCAAAAAAATTATACGATGTTTTGGCCAATAATTATGCTGAAGCAATTGATTGGACTAAAGTTTATTTCTTTTTTGGGGATGAACGTTACGTAGCACATGACCATGCAGACAGTAACTATTTATTAGCTAAAAACGGTTTATTTGATGCTTTACCAATTAACGAAAATCAAATTTTTAAAGTTGACACCAGTTTAGACCCTGCAAGTGCAGCATTAGAATACCAACGAAGTATTTGTGCTTTTTTTGATAATAAAACCAGCTTTGATTTAATTATTTTAGGTTTAGGTGATGACGCACACACAGCTTCAATTTTCCCAAATACAGCTTTAATTTGGATTGACGAAGAGCTTGTAAAGGAAGTTTATTTAGAAGATAAAAAAGTTTACAGAATTAGTTTTACAGCACCATTAATAAACCAAGCAAAAGAAATTGCATTTTTAACTTTTGGAGCAAATAAAGCCGACGCGATTAAAGCGGTTTTAGAAGGTGAAAAAGATGTTGAACAATACCCAGCTCAATTAATTAAGCCTGTTAATGGTAATTTAAGCTGGTTTGTAGATGAAGCTGCTGTGAGTAAGCTTGAGAAAAAATAAGTGTTTATAAAGAATTATTGAGGGTTTCATTCAAAAAATGAAACCCTCTTTTATTGGCGTCTTTTCTCTAAAATAGCTAAGGCTAACCTAATTTTATAGTAAGCCACACCTTCTTTTAAGTACTCAAATATTGGTTTCATAGCTTTGGTCTCCCCTATTTTCTGAACCGCTTCCCTTACCTGCATCACTTCATCTTCGGTAACAAACTGAGATAATTGATCAATATCACCGTTAATGTAAAGCTGCGCTATATGAGAAAAAACGGTAGGTAAAGCAGTACTTCTAATTCTGGCAATTTCTTCTACTGCAATGTTTTGCTTGTACAAGGCTAAAGTTTCTTGGAAAGTACTTGTTTTTTTTATGCCAGAATTTGGATTAAAATCTATAATTGCATTTAAAAATGCTTGTCCGTATTTTTCTAATTTATGCTCGCCAACACCGCCAATTAACAATAAATCTGCATCAGTAATAGGTTTTTCTTGCGCCATCTCTTTTAGCGTTGCATCAGAAAAAATAACATAGGCAGGCACATTTTCTTGGCTTGCAAATTTACTTCTTACCGCTCTTAATTTGTTAAACAACTCCTCATCTGGGCTAATAGCTTGCGTTCTTTTGGTTTTAATAGTTTGCTCTAAAGGTATAAGTGTTTGCAAAACAGTAAGCTCTACTTTTTGGTTATTGTACAATATTTCTTTCCCCAAAGCAGTCATCCGCAAAGCAAAATTTTCATCATAAGCCATTTCTAAAACTCCTATGTTTAGCATTTGCATCATGTAACGTTGCCAATCAAAAGCAGGTATTTCTGCACCGGCACCATGTGTTTTTATCTTATCGTAACCGGCAGCAACAATTTCTTGCCTTTTAGAGCCACGCAACACATCAATTATCATGTTTGCACCTTCTTTTTGGTTGGTGCGCACAATGGCTGATAATGCCTTTTGTACCATAATAGTCCCGTCAAAATGTTTCCGTGGATTTTCGCAAACATCGCAATTGCCACAGTTTTCGGTCAAATTTTCTGAAAAATAATTCAATAAAATTTTTCTACGGCAACTATCCGCCTCAGCGTAATTTTGTATGCGCTTTAGCTTTTCTAAATTAACATCAGCTTGTGTGCCTTCACTTGCAAATTTGTTCAGCAACATCATATCAGCATAGTTGTAATACAAAATAGTTTCAGATGGTAAACCGTCTCTACCTGCCCTACCAATTTCTTGGTAATAACCCTCCATATTTTTAGGTAAATTATAATGTATTACCCAACGTACGTTAGATTTATCTATCCCCATACCAAAGGCAACAGTTGCACAAACTACTTGTAATTCGTCTTTTATAAAACGTTCTTGTACGGTAGCTCTAATCTCACTATTCATACCTGCATGGTAATACATTGCGCTAATACCTGCATTTGCTAAAGCCTCATAAGCTTCTTCGCATTTTTTACGGCTTAAACAATATATAATGCCGCTTTCATTTTTACGGGTACCTATAAAATCAATAATTTCTTTTATTTTTTCTTTAGGCTTAACACCGATGCGAACATCTAAACTCAAATTTTTACGATCGAAAGAGCTTAAGAAAACTTGTGGGTTCTTAAGCTTTAACTGCTTCATAATATCTCTGCGAGTTACTTTATCTGCGGTTGCAGTTAATGCAATAAAAGGAACGTGGGCAAATCGCTCTCTTAAAAAACCTAATTGGGTGTATTCTGGTCTAAAATCATGTCCCCAAGATGAAATACAGTGTGCTTCATCAATAGCAAATAAACTTATATTACAAGCTTGGCTGATGATGTTTATATCGGAAATTAATTTCTCTGGCGATACATAAAGCAGTTTAATTTGCTGATTGTGACAAGCATCTAAAATATATTGTTGTTGCTCAAAAGTTTGCGAACTATTTAAAAAAGCAGCAGCAATACCGTTATTATTTAAAGCATCTACTTGATCTTTCATTAATGAAATTAATGGTGAAACCACTATTGCAGTACCCATAAGCATTAAAGCTGGTATTTGAAAGCATAGAGATTTTCCACCACCGGTTGGCATTAAAACTAAAGCATCGGCATTGCTTAAAACTTTTTCAATAATTTCTTCTTGCTGTGGGCGAAACTTATCGTATCCAAAATGTTTTTTAAGTAGTTTATTAGGAGCCAACATGATTAAAAGTTTAAGCTTATTTTTTCTAAGTATGATTGCAAAATAATGGTAGCGGCTACTGTATCTACCAAATCTTTTCTTTGCCTGTCAGATTTTTTTAAGCCGCTTTGAGAAATCACCTGACTTGCCATTCTAGAGGTAAAACGCTCGTCAATCATTTGAACCGGAATATTTGGGAAATTTTTTTTTAATATGGTTACAAAACCTCTAACATCTTGTGCAGATTGTGATGCAGTACCATCCATTTGTTTAGGTTCTCCAACTACAAAAGTTTCTACTGCTTCTGTATTCAAATATTGCTGCAAAAAAATAATTGTATCTTTTGGGTGTATGGTTGTTAAAGCAGTTGCAAACATTTTTAAAGGGTCGGTAACTGCAATTCCTAAACGTTTTGTACCAAAATCGAATGCCATTATTCTTGCCATGTTTATAAAAAATTATGAAGCTTATATTGATGCTAAAAGCAAGATTTAAAGTTTTAATGTTAAAAATCTATACCGCAAAAAATTGTATTTGTGATTAGTAAATTAATGAATTGATGAAGCGTAAAATAATTCCAAATTTAAAAAATTAAAGCTGCTAAAGGTTAATTATATCAATTAACAAATTCTAACGTTTTAGAAATGAACTTAAATTTTTTAATATTCCTTAAAAATTAATGGTCAAAATTGGAACTATTTTTGTTAATTTGAAACACACAAAAAAATAAAATGGATAATCAAGAGCAAAAGAAGAAGAAAGATACCAATAAGATATATTTTCTTATTGCGGTGATAGTAGCTTTATTGGGAACGAATGTTTATTTATTTTTCCAAAAAACTAAATCGGATCAAAGAATTGTTACTGTAAGCGATGAAAAAACTGCTTTGCAAACAGAACTAGAAAAATTAGAGACCGAACTTGAACAAGCTAACAATACAACCGGCGAACTTTCTGGAGAGCTTAAAGCTAAAGATGAAGAACTTAGGGCAAAAATTGCACAGTTAAGAGTTGCTTTAAACAAAGGCCAATTAACTGCTGGCGAATTAGCTAAAGCGAAAGAAGATGTTAAACAATTGCGGTATTTTGTAGGTAAATACACCAATGATATTGATGATTTACTGAAGAAGAATGCTGCTTTAGCCGGAGAAAGGGACAGTTTAAAATCTACAGTAAACAATGTTACTGAACTGGCTAATAACTTAAGTAGAAGCAATGATTCTTTGTATGTGAAAGTGAAAGCTGCTGCGGCTTTAAAAACTACTAGGGTTGATATTGGTACTTTCAGAATAAAATCTAATGGTAAAGAAACAGATGTTACGAGAGCAAATACCGCACAAAAAATTAAGGTTAATTTTACAATTAACCCTAACCCAATTGCCGAAAAAGGATCGCACACCATACTGATGAGAGTTTTAGACCCCGCAGGAAATTTAATAATTGGAGAAGGTGGTAGTTTTATGGCTAACGACCAAGAATTGCAATACACCTACAAAACATCTGTTGAGTTTAATGGCGAAGCTAAAAACTTTACACTTGATTGGACCAACAGAAATGCTTTTGAGATTGGCACTTATACCGTTGTATTATATGCTGATGGTTACACCATGGGAAGAGGTACTTTTAGTTTAAGATAATTTGTTGCGTCAGCAAGCAGTTGGGCATTATATTTTAATAAGGGATTTTGTTTGAAACAAAATCCCTTATTTTTTAGCAGCTTGTAAACTTTTTTTATAAATATAATACCTTGATTATTTCTTATCATTTTATATTCAACTGTATATTTTTTTGCCAACTCCCACCACTTCTCAATTTAATGCCATTGCCTTATTCTACATTAAGTTTTTCTTTGGCTAAGATTGGCTTTAGCGAAAATTTTAGTGTCAAAAACCCTAAAAGCCCTGCAATTAATGATGCAAAAAGTATTACTAATTTTGAATTATTGATGATAACTTGGTTATCAAATGCAAGTAAGGTTATAAATATAGACATGGTAAAACCTATACCGCCTAAAAGACCAACCCCAAAAATAGATTTCCAATTTAAGTCTTTAGGAAGCTTGCATAGTCCAAATGTTACAGCCAAAAATGTTAAAAGAAATATACCCAGTGGCTTGCCTGTAATTAGCCCCAATGAAATACCTAAGCTATAGTTTTCTGAAAGTATTTGAGCAATTGAACCGCTAAAAATAATTGCAGTATTGGCTAATGCAAAAACGGGTAAAATTACAAATGCAACTGGCTTATGTAAAAAGTGTTGTAGTTTATAAGAAGATGATGCCTCATCTCCGTTACCAAACGGAATAGCAAATGCCAATAAAACCCCTGTAATAGTAGCATGAACGCCAGAATTTAACATAAAATACCACATTACTACGCCGCCAATAAGATAGATAAAAAGGTTTCTAACTTTAAGTCTGTTAAATATCAGCAATAGCGCAAAAACACCTAATGCTATAAATAAATTAGTAAAAAATAAAGTTTTGGTATAAAAAACAGCTATAATTATGATTGCAAATAAATCGTCAATTATGGCTAACGCTGTCAAAAAAACTTTTAATGAAAGTGGCACTTTGTTACCTAAAAGTGATAAAATACCCAATGCAAACGCAATATCTGTTGCCATCGGAATTCCAATTCCGGATTGGGTTGTTAAACCATAATTAAATAACAGATAAATCCCTGCAGGAAATATTAAACCGCCAATAGCTCCAAAAATTGGAAACAAAGCATCTTTAAAATTAGATAATTCTCCTTTATAAATTTCTCTTTCTAATTCTAAGCCTATTAGTAAAAAGAAGATGGCCATTAACCCATCGTTTATCCAGTGCTCAATAGACAAGCCTGTAAGTTTGGTTTGAAAAAAACTTTGATAATTAGCTCCAAAGTTTGAGTTAGCTAAGGCAAGAGAAACAAGTGTACAAGCTATTAAAACGAGACCTCCTGCTTTTTCACTTTCAAAAAATTCTTTAAAAAGTTTAGTTGCTTTCATTACCTATTTTTAAATATTTATTAAATAATTATATGTGTAGATGATGTGACTTTGCTATAACATTAGTACAAAAATGTTATTAAGTTTAAATACATGCCCTTTAAAATTAAGGTAATTAAAAACTAATTTGCTTACAAAAATTAGCCCAAAACTCCTGTTTTCTATAAATTTTCTAAGCCTTAACTTATTTATGCTTGCTATTTGGTTCCCATATCAATCGTAAAAAAGAGCTTAATCTTTCGTTTTCTTTGTTTAAAGGAATTCCTGCGACAATCCCAATCAATAAGTTATCAGCAATTCCTAAACGCATTTGTGGCCGCATGGTCATATCCAGTTGGCCATTTTCAACAGTCTTATTAAATTCAACACCAAGAAAGTTTTTTGTGCCTGTAATCATATAATGAAAACTTGTATTAATATCGTATGCAAAACGAAAATGGTTGTTTTTGAAATTTTGCTTAATCATTGGCCCAGTGTAAATTAACGAATGAAAGTTACTTCCCCAACGTTTTGCAACTACAAAAAATGGGTTGTACACATTGCCCGTAATAAATGGGTTCCCAAAGTTTCTGAAATTGGACAGTTCAAACTCGTTAATATAGCCAATTGCCATAGAAGTAGCCAGTGGTTCACTAACAAAAAATGACCATTGAGTTGCTATTTTTATACTATTTAAGCTATTAGATGGCGCTTCTTCATTTCCCATTCCGCTTTGTGCTGAGTAAAAAGTAAAAGGCAACTCTACCTCAAAACCCAATCTGTTTACGGGAGCCCATTCATATTCAATTAAGGCTTCGTATGCATCAAATTTTAAATTATCTGTTAAACCTAAACCAACGTTCCACTCCTTTTCTCCTTTCCTTGCTCCCAAATCTCGTATAAGGTCTATATAGAGAGGTTCTGCGTGTAATACCTTGACAGGTTCTTTATGGCTTTCTACTTGTTGGATATAAATACTATCTTTTTCAGTATTTGTATTTTGTGCAAATAAATATGTTGAGTATGCTAATAGCAGCATTAGCATCAATGGTTTTTTTAAATACATTTTTAATTTGTTTTTTTAGCATAATAAATTATACCGCTGTCATGTAATAAGACAACAGGAGTTAGTTTAACTGTAAAACAAATTAAATCTTGGGAGGTGGAATATGGAGTTTTTTAAAACCTTCAGTCAAAAAGGTCGTGTAATCAGGAAAATTTTGTCGAGATTTTATTCTTGATTTTTTATTAAAGATGATTTCAGTTATATAATAAGTGCTTAAATCAATTTTAACATTCGATTTTTTGTTGTGGTCTTCTGTATCATGGTCGTCATATTCTTTAAAAGCATCTTCATAACCTAAAACTTGTTCAAAAACTATTTCAATGATACTTTCCTGATCGTTAATTGATAAATCTTCAGTGATATGTTCGGGATTAGGATCTCTCGTATCAACACTAACGTTAAAAAGATGAATCCCCATAAGTGTCCAAAGGATTTTGCTAAATATGCTATTTCTTATTTGACTAAACACGGTCCAAAATTAACATTCTTTTATCTTTTTTCATGATGTGATTGCTAATTTAGTAATTGTGGGAGGAAAGTAGGAATTGAAAAGTATGATAATATGTGTTTTAAAGCATAGAAATGCTGGTGTAACGGTTTTGGGCTTGGCGAAGGTGGGGTTTAGAAAGTACAAAAGCTAAAAGAAAGTACAATTGTTCAGCCTAGTACTAAAGCCTTTTGCAAAACCAAGTTAGCACTTCGTTCTTTTTCATTAGGTACTATTCCCAATTTTTGTCTTTGGTTGACTTTCTGATTTCTGTAATTAAATTATTGCCTTCTTCAAATAATGGCAACCATCCAGAAGTGTTATTTTCAATATTAGTCATACTTTCTTGTCCAACATATTTTCCATTGTTTGTTAGAAAGTAAAATTTCACATCGTTTTTTTCTGCTTGTGGTGTAGTTTCTGTTTTCGTGGTCTTTCTTAAATATGTTTCAGATTTATCAATAAAGTTTTTTACAGCTTTTTGTACATTTTCACGTCCAACACCTCCCATTATTCCACCACCAGAACTTAGATATAAACTTGCATCTCCTCTCATAAAAGCTACAAGGGTTGCAGTTCCTTCTTCTAAACCCCAGTCAATAACAACACCATATATTTTTGTTTTGTCTTTTGGTAATTCGATTACAAGTTGTTCAGGTGTAGCATTCAATGCCATATTTCGTAATTCTAAATATGGATTGTTATTGGGTTCAAATTTTTGTCCTTTTGCTGTGTCTTGTGTTTGTTTTTGAGAAGTCTGTTTAGCATCACTTTTGTTACTGCAACTTGTCAAATAAAATACAAACCCTACTACAAGAATAAGTTTTAATATCGAGCAAATCATTTTCATTTGATTATCTAATTGTTTTCTACTAAGTTGATTGTGGTCACCTGTGCCGTATTCAGGCTTTGTACTACAAGGCATTAGCAGAAGAACAAAATAGAAAGAAATGAAGAAGAAAACAGAACAACAGAATTTTATTGCAGGTCAGCCTAAGTAGGACAAAACCTTTGTTATAAGCTGCCTTTTTTTTCATAAGAAAGGGTAGATATGGATTTACTAATATTATTAGTTCTTTTATTTGTAAGTTATAAATATATTTGTAGTATATTTAATAATATGAAAATACATAAGTCAGATATTGTCATAACTGTCCGAACAAATAATATACAAAAAAGGCCTGTATAATTCTAATTTTGAGTTGCGAAACCCAAAAAAAAGAAAAAATACGGGCCTGATGACAATAGTACAAAAGAAAGTAATACAATCATTAATAAAGCAATCGGGTAAAAATTCGGACAGTCCATTGTT
>NZ_JBHULV010000013.1:0-43309 GCF_042684645.1 Pedobacter alpinus | reverse complement strand
TTTATAAATCTAATTAATGCTACTCAAAAAACAATAATCTGACAATAAAAAACCTCTAGTAAACTATTGCAATTCCAGTATCTATTGGAACACCATTGTTTAAGTGTCACGGAATCCTTTAAAACCTCGTTAGATAACAACAAAATCTAATGTATTCATACCTAATTAACTACAAAGAATGATCAAAGATGGCATTCGTGTAAATATGAAAACAAAAGTTTACAAAAACAACGATTTACGGCGACTATCGCCGAATATTCAATATTTGATAAATAAATATATTTACTTATATTTGAGTTTACGGCGATGGTTGCCGTAAACTTAACCTTTGTTAAACATGCCATTAGATGCTCAAAGACGAAAAGATATATTTAAGTTAGTACCAGAAGGAGCTTTAGTGACCCGAAAATGGTTAAAATCAAAAGACTTAACTGGTCACGCTATAGACAATTTAGTAAAAAGCCAACAGCTAGAATCTGTAAAAAATGGGGTTTATAAAAGAAGTGGATCTTTGACAGAATGGGGAGATATTATCTATTTTCTACAAAAAAGATTGAATACTGATTTGGTGGTTGGCGGACTCTCTTCTTTAGAACTACAAAAGCTTGCCCATTATTTACCAATATCAGATAAGCGTTTGATCAAACTTTATGGCGCAAGTAACTTGCCGTTTTGGGTAAACGAGCAAACAAACGATATCAAGTTTGAAAAACAGAATTCATCTGTGCTTCTCGGAAGTATTCCTGATAAAGACATAACAGAAACCTATAATAGTTTCACGAAAACAATAAGCTGGAAAAACACGAAAGAAGGTTTAAAAATATCAATCCCGGAAAGAGCCATACTCGAGATTTTAAATGATGTTCCAAATCAAATCAGTTTTGAACATGCATTTGAACTGATGCAGGGAATGAATACCTTGTCGCCAAGGCTATTGCAGAAACTGTTGGAGTTATGCAACAATATAAAAGTCAGACGGCTTTTTTTCTGGTTTGCAGATCAACTGAATCATCCTTGGCTGGCAAAGTTAGATCGCGATAAAATAAGTATGGGTTCAGGTAATCGTATGATAGTGAAAGGCGGGAAGTTGGATAAAAAATATTTAATAACAGTACCAGAAAGCTATGAGTAAAAAAGAGGAATATACGGGACAAGTTAGGCTTCTGTTGAGGTTGCTCCCATTTATTGACAAAGAAAATTGTTTTGCACTCAAAGGAGGTACTGCGATTAATCTTTTCTATAGACCATTGCCGAGACTATCCGTTGATATAGATTTACTGTATTTACCTATGGAGGATCGTGAAACGTCTATCGCGAATATCAAAGCGGCTTTTGCTAGGATAACTTCTGACATCAAATCAAATATACCCGGCGTACAGGTTCAAAACACAACACTGCAACAGGAAAACTCTTTACGTTTAATTGTGTCAGTTGGTGAGGATAAAGTGAAAATTGAACTTTCCCCAGTAATAAGGGGAAGTCTGTTTCCTGCTGTAAGGATGGAAGTGCGGGAAGAGGTGGAAAAGCAATTTGGATACGCTGAAATGCTGGTTGCATCTCATCCAGATCTATATGCCGGAAAATTATGCGCAGCCCTTGACCGCCAACATCCCAGAGATTTATTTGACGTTATTCAATTATATGAAAATGAAGGACTGACTGAAGACTTAAGAAAAACTTTTTTAGTTTTCTTAATCAGTCATCATAGACCAATGGCTGAACTTCTGAACCCGAACCGTAAAGATTTATCGGGTATTTATGAAAACGAATTTTTGCAGATGGCGGAAATTGATGTTTCACTTGACGAACTCATTGCTGTAAGAGAACGGTTGATTTCTGATATTAATACACAGATGACGAATGATGAGAGACAATTTTTACTTTCTGTCAAAAATAGAAAGCCGAATTGGGAACTGTTAGGTATGGTTAACCCCGAATTAGTTGCGGAATTGCCCTCGGTAAGATGGAAGCTACGTAACTTAGAAAAGCTTTCTCCTCAAAAGCATAAACAGGCCTATGAAAACCTTGCATCTATACTATATCTAGGCTAAAGCTTTCTATTCTTAAATTGGAAATTAAAGCAGAATTATTGGTTTCGGCAATCCAATAATTGCATTTTTGATTTTGAAAACAGAAGAGAATACGGTATCTTTAACATTAAGAAACGTAGCTCATACAAGTTATTAGAATTTGGTTATGAGGGCTGCATTTTTGAATTGTAAGAATCGTAGAAATTTAAATAAAAGCGTCATTCGTGGCGTCTTTGTTTTTAAAGAAACATAAACAACTGGTAGTCAGGGAATAAAAATCGATATTCGAGTCCCGTCCATTCCGCTAATAGTAATGTTAAAAACAACTAAAAGCCTGTAAATTTAATGTTTACAAGCTTTTTTGTTTTATAGAAAACACCAAATTGTTCAAATTTTCCCAAAGAAAAAGGGAGTAATTCTGGAGTCATATTAGGTGTAGAAAAAAAGTCCCGGATCAACCATTAAGTGGTTGAATAACAAAGTAAAACCTTAAATCTTTTCCCAATTTACATCTTTAAAATTCAAGCCTAAAAACTCCGTTCTTGGAGCCAAATTTAAATAAGGGTAAGTGACTTTTGATAAATATAAACCTTGCGGATGCGCAGGATATAATATTGCTGGTGTTTCTTTAGCAATTAAATAATGTTCAAAAGCTGCTACACTCAATTTTCCAGTACCAACTCTTAATAGTTGTCCTACAATTATCCGTATCATTTTACTTAAAAACCTATTAGCTTTAATCTGAAAACGTAATTGATTGCCATTTGCTGCAACCAACCAACTGGCAAAATTTACATGGCAAATGGTATGGTCATTCTTATCTGGCGAGGTACAAAACGGGCGATAATCATTATACTTTAACAATAAAGCTGTCGCTTGTTGTAGTTTATCAAAATCTAAATCCAAATCTAAATATTGCGAGCTGCAAGTTCCTAAAAAGGGGTCTTTATAGGTATGTATGAAATAATCGTATTGGCGCTCTATAGCATCAAACCTTGCATGTGGCAAATCATCCATTGGTAAAACATCAAATACAGCAATATCATCTGGTAAAATTTGATTTAACCTAAACATTAAAGTAGTATCAAAACCTACATCAATATCTGCATGAAAAAAAAACTGACTGGCATTTACCTGTGCATCTGTACGCCCGCAACCATTAACAATAGTAGGTACTTTTAAAACCTGACTTAATTTTTCTTCAATTGTTTGTTGTAAACTAATAACATCACCGTTTTTTTGCCAGCCATGGTAATTTGCTCCTTTGTACGCTATATGAAAAAAGTACCTCATTGTTTATTTGGGCAAACTTAAACAATCTCAAGTTTTTTAGAAACGAAAAAAGACTTAACGCCTTATGGTACATTGTTAGGTTTAGAGCCTCTGTTGGGATATATCATCTTTAAATCAATATCTTCAGAGCCATTTGGCATTCTAAAATCGGTATCTAAATAAGAATTTTTATTAATTAACAAAACCATTTTGCCGTCAATAATATTATTCTTATAATCGATTATAACATCTTTATTATCTAAGCTAATTGTTTGTCTTTGTGCTTTCTTTTGATCCAAAAAATACTGTTTGATTGATTCAGACCATTTTCCGCTTGTATCAGAATTTAAAGTATTTGTATTTAAATTTAATTCTTTATTTAAATTTTTGAAAGTAACTACCGATTGTGCTTTACTTACAAAAGTCCCGGCAACTAAAAATAAAGTGGCGAAAAGCTGTAGTTTTAATTTCATGATTTTTGATTTTAAATTTATTAAAGTTAAGTTAAATAATTATTTTTTTGAAAACGTACTATTTTCTGTTTTAAACAAAAAAAAGGCGTTAATTGCCTAACACCTTTTAGACAAAAAACTAAACACTAAATACTTATAAATGCTTTTTATTAAACTCAAATTTAAGAATTTGCCTCTTAAAGAAATGTAACCTATTGTTAATGAATGTTAAATATTGTTAAACAAAAAAGGCTTAAAAACTACTATCTTATATTTGTTTTGAGATGAAGCGGAAAAGTATAATTTTAATAATGGCTTTGATGAGTTTTGCACTTTTGGGTGTAATGGCCATGCAATTCTACTTTATTAGTGAATCTTACGATTTAAAATCTCAACTTTTTGACCAATCTGTTAATGATGCTTTGCACAACGTTTCTAATAAATTAGAAAAAAAAGAAGCCATGGTTTTTTTAGCTCAAAAAGCAGATATAGCGTATAGAAAAACGCAAAACGAAGCTTTTAAGCTACAAATGCAAAAGAACAAAATTGCTAGAGAAAACAAAAAAGACAGCAGAGAAAATAGAATATCGTCTACAGAAAAATCAACCATCGCTTTTGTTAGGCGAATGAAAGCTAACCAAGCTAAATCTGACAGTATATTTAGACTTAGAGATAGCATGATAAGAAGTAGATATCCGTACAGAATGGTTTATAATGGTCCGGTTGCACCAGAAAACCAACAATTTAGCGTCAATTTAAGAGTTGATGTGGATGAAGTTATGGATGAATATGGAATTGTGCACACTATACAAAGGCAATCTATTGTTGAAACCCCACCAATTACCAATGGTATAAAAATAACTAAACGTGGTGCAGCCGTTATTGATAGCGTAAGGCGTTACATGGTACAAGACCCAGTTTTAGGAACTGTTCTAAAAACAATTCCCAAACCTAATTTTTTAACTGGTATTTCTGAAACTGAACTGCGTTTGGCATCAAAAAAAAGACAAACAGAAAAACAAATTAAAAAAGTAAATAATTATTTAGATTCTGTTGAAAAAGTACAAGACAAAAGATCAATTTTTGAAGATATTGCTACGGAAATGCAGCAAGCAAGTATCCCGTTAAAACAACGTGTTGAAGCACAAAACATAGATTCTTTATTGGCATTAGAGTTAGCAAATAACGGTATTAATCTTAATTATAATTATAGAATTAGTTCAGTTCAGGAAGATTCTGTCATTTTCACAAAGGCTTCACAAACAGCAGAATTTACCCCTAAAAACACTTACAAAACCATGTTATTTACTAAAGATATGGTAAGAGATGGCGGTTATTTACTGGTTACCTTCCCCGAAAAAAACAGCGTGATAATGAGCAATATGGGCAGTATTCTTTTTTCATCGGCAAGCTTATTATTGGTTTTAGCAGGTAGTTTTATTTTCACCATTTCATCTATCCTAAAACAGAAAAAAGTATCAGAGATGAAAACGGATTTCATCAACAACATGACTCACGAATTTAAAACACCAGTAGCTACCATAATGATAGCAAGTGACGCATTGAAAGACCCAGAAATAAATCAAAATACTGCCCGTGTTAGTAAATTAGCAAATATTATTTACGATGAAAATGTGAGGCTAGGAAATCATATTGAAAGGGTTTTAAATATTGCAAAGGTTGAAAAGGAAGATGTTAAGTTAGAATTGGCGCAACAAAATATGAATGATTTGATTGCGCTTGTTGTTGACAGCATGGATTTACAACTTAAAAAGAACAACGCAACTTTAAATTTACAGCTTCAAGCTAATAACTCAATTATTTTTGGTGATGAATTGCATTTATCGAACGTTATTTTTAACTTGATTGATAACGCTAATAAGTACAGTAAAGAAAACCCAGAAATTACCATAAGCACCCATAACGATTCCAAAAACCTATTTATTAAGATAAAAGATAACGGCATTGGAATGAATAAAGAGCAGTTAAAGAAAATTTTCGAACAATTTTACCGCATCCCAACTGCAACTTACACGATGTTAAAGGTTTTGGTTTAGGTTTAAGCTATGTAAATAACATGGTTAAAAAAATGAATGGTAGCATTATCGTAAAAAGCGAAAGAGATAAAGGTTCCGAATTTGAAATTAAGTTTCCTTTAGTTTAAATTAGGGCGAAACCATAAAAAAAAACACGGTAATTTTAACTTTTTATAAATCATCTCTATTTTATAACAATATGAGCAACAAAAAATTACTTTTAGTAGAAGATGACCCTAATTTGGGTATCCTTTTAGAAGATTACCTAAGTTTAAAAGGTAAGTTTGATGTTGTTTTATGTACTGATGGCGAGCAAGGTTTAAAAGCTTTTGTAGATAACGAATTTGATATTTGCATTTTTGATGTAATGATGCCCAAAAAAGATGGTTTTAGCTTGGCTAAAGACGTCAGAAAAATTAATCCAACCATCCCAATTATTTTTGCAACTGCAAAAGGGATGATGGAAGATAAAACTGAAGCCTACAATTTAGGTGGCGATGATTACATTACCAAGCCTTTTCGTATTGAGGAATTACTATTAAGAATTAATGCGCTTTTAAAAAGAACATCGCATCAAAACCAAACCGACGAACCAAAAGCAACGCAATTTACCATAGGAAATTATACTTTCGATTATCAAACCCAACTGGTAATAATAGGCGAAAACCAACAAAAATTAAGTACTAAAGAAGCCGAATTACTAAGGCTATTATGCTTAAAAATGAACGATGTACTTACCAGAGAAGAAGCTTTGTTACAAATTTGGCATGATGACAATTATTTTAACGGCCGTAGTATGGATGTTTTTTTAAGCAAACTGCGTAAATATTTAAGAGAAGACCCTAAAGTAGAAATCATCAACGTACATGGAAAAGGTTATAAATTGCTGGTAAATTAGCTTTATTATTGTTAACCAGAGCCAAATTCCCTGTTCCTAAATCTAAAACTATATTTCAAAACAAATAGTAAATAGTCTGTTAGAACGCAAGCCGCAAAAATATTTTACTTATACACCAGCTAATAAAATCTCAAGTTTCAAACCCAGCTCTTTGATCACCAATTACTTTTTGGGTATAAAACAAAGAAAACTCCGTTCACTTTGTGTTCATCTTTGTGCTTTCTACGGTAAAAAAACGAACATCATCATCCCAAAATCATCATTAAAAAATAAAGGCTGACAAACTGTCATTTTACCATAAAATTCGTAATTTTGTTTTTTAAAATTTTTAGGCAATGTTAGAAATAGATTTAGCTTCAAAACAACACGATGAGACCAAGCAGGGAGAAGCTTTAATTTTAGATAATCAAAGTAATTCACTAAATCAGCGTAAACTATATATAGAAAGTTATGGTTGCGCAATGAATTTTGCCGATAGTGAAATTGTTGCCTCTATTTTAAGTAAAGAAGGTTTTACAACCACGCCAACTTATGAGGAAGCCGATGTTATTTTTATAAACACATGCTCTATCCGTGAAAATGCAGAAACCCGTGTAAGAAACAGATTAAAGCAATTTAAAGCCATAAAAAGAGAAAATAAAGACTTAGTAATTGGCGTATTAGGTTGCATGGCCGAGCGTTTAAAATCTAAATTTTTAGAAGAAGAAAAATTAGTTGATGTTGTGGTTGGCCCAGATGCTTACCGCGATTTGCCTAACTTAATTTCACAAGTGAATGATGGCCACAAAGCAATAAATGTATTGCTATCCAGAGAAGAAACCTATGCAGATTTAAGTCCAATCCGTTTAAACTCAAACGGAATTAGTGCATACATTTCAATTATGCGTGGTTGCGATAATATGTGTTCTTTTTGCGTG
Organism: Pedobacter alpinus; assembly: GCF_042684645.1. Lineage (NCBI taxonomy): Bacteria > Pseudomonadati > Bacteroidota > Sphingobacteriia > Sphingobacteriales > Sphingobacteriaceae > Pedobacter > Pedobacter alpinus. The sequence goes on along the minus strand of NZ_JBHULV010000013.1, from coordinate 35,704 downwards.
GTACCTTTTACCAGAGGCAGAGAACGCAGCAGAGATGCTTTTTCTATCGTTAAAGAAGCAGAAGATTTAAGAGATGCAGGATACAAAGAGGTAACTTTATTGGGTCAAAATGTTGATTCATATAAATGGAGAAAGCCTCATCCTCAATCCTTCTCCAAAGGAGAAGGAAGCGCAGGAGAAAACGAAACGGAAGCAGTGGATAATGCTAATACTAAGAGCAACTTAGCAGGTAACTCCCTCTCCTCCGGAGAGGGTTGGGGTGAGGCATCCGTAAATTTCGCCCAACTATTAGAAATGGTTGCTTTGGTTAGCCCAGATATGAGAGTTCGTTTTTCGACATCGCACCCAAAAGATATTACAGATGAAGTTTTACATACGATAGCCAAGTACGATAACATTTGTAATTATATTCATTTGCCAGTACAATCTGGAAGTTCAAGAGTTTTAGATTTAATGAACCGTACTTATACACGAGAATGGTATGTAAATAGAATTGCAGCAATCAGAAATATCATCCCAACATGTTCTATTTCAACAGATATTATTACTGGTTTTTGTAGCGAAACAGAAGAAGAACATCAAGAAACTTTAAGCTTAATGGAAATGGTGCAATATGAATTTGCTTATATGTATTCGTATTCTGAAAGACCTGGAACGCCAGCTGCAAAGAAATTAGCAGATGATATAACTGACGAAGTAAAGCAAAGAAGGTTAGAGGAAATTATTGATTTACAACAAATTAACAGCAAATACAGAGCACAAAAAAGAATAGGTAAGGTAGAGAAAGTATTGATAGAGGGCTTATCTAAAAAATCTAAACAAGAATATTGTGGTCGTAGCGACCATAACCACATGGTAATTTTTCCGGTAACAGAAGGTGTTAAACCCGGCGATTACGTGAATGTATTAATAGAAAAAACAACAACAGCAACTTTAATAGGAAGAATAGTAGATTAGTATTGGGTATTGAGACCTTTGCTTTTCTAATAAATAATCTGTTTTATAAAAAATTATGGCTGTGAGATTTTTTGGGTAGCCATGCGACATCTCAATACTCACATCTCAATACTCACATTTAATTAATAATGGACGTACAAGACATAAAACAACGCTTTGGCATAATTGGGGGTTCGCCTTTAATTAACAGAGCTATAGATATTGCCAGACAGGTATCGCCTACTGATATTACCGTTTTAATTACTGGTGAAAGTGGATCTGGGAAAGAGGTTTTTTCTCATATTATTCACAATTTAAGCGCTCGTAAACACGGACCTTTTATAGCTGTAAACTGCGGAGCAATACCAGAAGGAACTATAGATTCCGAACTTTTTGGACATGAAAAGGGTTCTTTTACTGGGGCGCATGAAGCTCGTAAAGGTTATTTTGAAGTGGTAAATGGGGGGACTATCTTTTTAGATGAAGTTGGCGAATTACCAATTGGTACACAAGCTAGGTTATTAAGAGTTTTAGAGTCTGGCGAGTACATTAGAGTGGGTTCTTCTAAAGTACAAAAAACAGATGTAAGGGTAGTTGCTGCAACTAACGTTGATATGTTTGAAGCCGTAAAAGCTGGTAAATTTAGAGAAGATTTATATTATCGCTTAAATACTGTACCTCTAAAAATACCACCATTAAGAGACCGTAAAGAAGATATCCATTTAATTTTTAGAAAATTTGTAGCCGATTTTTCTGACAAATACCGTTCGCCAAATATTACTTTAGATGATAGTGCGGTACAAGTTTTAATCAATTATAATTGGCCCGGAAACGTGAGACAATTAAAAAATATTGCCGAGCAAATTGCCGTTTTAGAAAGAGACAGACACATTACTGGGCAAACATTATTATCATACATCCCAACAGATAATACCTCAAGCTTGCCAATGCGCTTGAATCAAAATAGCAATAAAGAAGATTTTTCTGAAAGAGATATTCTTTACAAAGTGCTTTTTGATATGAAAAAAGATATGGTAGAGCTTAAAAAATTAGTAGTAGATATTATCAATAACGGAGATGATGTTTCTAATTACGCTGCTCAAAACCCACAAATAATTAATGCATTATACGATGATTTAGAAATGCCCGTAAACGAGTCTAAATTAACCATTCAACATCCAGTTAATATTACTCGTACTGATGAAAATTACCAAATTACACATGATGCCGAGGAAATAGAAGAATCTCTTTCTTTAATTGATAAAGAAGCTGATATGATTAAAAAGGCACTTAAAAAACATAAAGGAAAACGTAAGGCCGCTTCAGAAGAGTTAGGTATATCTGAACGTACTTTGTACAGAAAAATTAAAGAATTAAATTTGAGCTAATCCATGAAAAAAAATATTCTTTTTGTCCTGTTACTTTCTATTATAGTTTCACTTGCAGGTTGCGGAATTTACTCTTTTACAGGAGGCTCAATTTCAGCTGGTATGAAAACAGTTTCTGTAATAGTTTTTGAAAATTCAGCACCAATAGTAAATCCAAATTTAAGTCAATCTTTTACGGAAGCTTTAAAAGATAGGATTAGAACACAAACCAGTTTAAGCTTTTTAAGGGTTGATGGCGATGCAAATTTCCAAGGTAGAATTACCGATTACAATTTACAACCAGTTGCTATACAGGCAACAGAACAAGTTACCGCTGGACTTACCCGCTTATCTATTACAGTACAAGTTAAATACACAAATAAGTTAGAACCCGATAAAGGATTCGACCAATCTTTTACCAGATTTAAAGATTTCAATCCTCAAGGATCTCCTTTTAGCAGTCAAGAACCAGCTTTGGTAAAAGACATTAATCTGCAATTAACAGAGGATATTTACAATAAGGCATTTGCCAATTGGTAGGCTTTTATTAACTTCACAAGGTTTTTTATAAGTATTAGCAAAATTATAGGTGGATTTAAACATTAAAGAGGCAAATAAGTTTATAAGTTATCATGCTAAGCCTCAAAGCTTAGTAGAAAAAGACTTAATTTTAATTCAGGATTTAGTTCTGAAATATCCTTATTGCCAAAGTTTACATTTTTTGGCCACTCAAGCTGCTAAAGAAAGTGCTGCATTTGAAAATAAATTAGCCAAAGCTGCCGTATTTACATCATCTGGAGAGGTTCTATATCAATTTGTAAACCATACCAATCAATTCGAGACAGAAACTATTGAATTAGACGATTCTCTAACAGTTTTTGAAACAGAAACTATAAAAGAAGTTGAGGAGACAAATGATTTTGGCCAAGCTTTCGGGGTTGATTTAAACAGATTGGTAGTATCTGACCAACAGGCTGAAAATTACTCAGTTGATGAAGAATTAATTATTGATGAGGATGACGTTATCACTGATGAAACTCTTATTGAAGAGCCTTTAGCAGAGGTAAATGCTATCGAAAATATTGAAGATGTTGCTGAGCCGGTTGAAGAAGAAGTAACTATTGAAGAGCCTTTAGCAGAGGTAAACACTCTCGAAAACATTGAAGATGTTGCTGAGCCAGTTGAAGAGGAAGTAAATATTGAAGAACCTTTAGCAGAGGTAAACACTCTCGAAAATATTGAAAGATTTACTAAGCCGGTTGAAGAAGAAGTAACTTTTGAAGAGCCTTTAGCAGAGGAAAATGCTATCGAAAATATTGAAGATGTTGCTGAGCCGGTTGAGGATGAAGTAACTATTGAACAACCTTTAGCAGAGGAAAACGCTATCGAAAATATTGAAGATGTTGCTGAGCCAGTTGAGGATGAAGTTGTAACTATTGAAGAGCCTTTAGCAGAAGAAAACGAAATCGAAAATATCGACGAACCTGTTGAGGAAGAAGAAACAACTATTGAAGAGCCTTTAACAGAGGAAAGCGAAATCGAAAATATTGAAGATGTTGCTGAACCTGTTGAGGAAGAAGAAACAACCATTGAAGAGCCTTTAACAGAGGAAAACGCAATCGAAAATATTGAAGATGTTGCTGAGCCAGTTGAGGATGACGAAGTAACTATTGAAGAGCCTTTAGCAGAAGAAAACGCAATCGAAAATATTGAAGATGTTGCTGAGCCAGTTGAGGATGACGAAGTAACTATTGAAGAGCCTTTAGCAGAAGAAAACGCAATCGAAAACATTGAAGATGTTGCTGAACCAGTTGAAGAAACTGAAAAATCAAATAAAATTGACAATCAAATAAAACCTGATAAGTCTGAGTTAATTTTTGACAGCCCTGTTGCTTCCGACTTTTTTGCATTTGCAAAAAGAGAAAAACAAGAGCCTGCCATAGAACCAACAAAATTAGATGAACAATCAAAAGTACAACTGGCAAACCAAGAAAACTTGAGTCAATACAATGACGAGCGTATGCCTTATACTTTTTTATGGTGGTTAAACAAAACCCGTAAAGAACATGAGGCTAATACACAGCCATACTCAAAAAACGTTGTAAAAAATAAAGAAGAAATTAAAACGAAAATAGCTACAGACAGTTTAAACCAACAAATTGCTACAAATATATTTCAATTAAGAAGTGTTGAAGATATAGAGCAATCACAGCAAAAAAGCTTTGGTTTTCCATTTGATTTCAGAAAAAAAGAGTCGAATATTATTGAGAAATTTATAAAAGAAGAGCCTCAAATTAAGCCTCCAGCAGCAAATAAAATAGACACAGAAAATAAGGCAAAGAAAAGCTCGGAAGATTCAAACGAAGTAGTTTCAGAAACTTTAGCTAAAATTTATGTAGAACAAATGCTTTACCACAAAGCCTTAGATGTTTACAAAAAATTAAGTTTGAAATATCCAGAAAAAAGCACTTACTTTGCCAGCCAAATAAAATATTTGGAATTAAAAGTTAATTAGAAAAAATAAATATGGTAACGTTTTTAGTAATATTGGGTATTTTATTATGTATCCTTTTGGTATTAGTAATTTTAATTCAAAACCCTAAAGGTGGTGGTTTGTCTTCTGGCTTCTCATCATCAAACAATATTATTGGTGTACAACGTACTGGAGATTTCTTAGAAAAAGGTACTTGGGGTTTAGCAATAGCAATTATGGTAATAGCTATATTAGTTAATGTAGGCGGTCCTAAAACCGGAGCAGCAGTTAATAAAGATTCTAAAATACAGGAGCAAATTGACAAAACTGCGGCACCTTCTGCATTGCCAACAATGCCACAACCAAGCACAACTGATACTACAAAAAAGTAAATTAAAATATAAAATTTAGAGCTCCGCAAAATTTTGCGGAGCTTTTTTTGTTTTAATTAACTTACTTTAAAGCTGGGATAGTTTTTCTAAGTTTGGGTTGCGTTTTAAATCCAAAGACAAGGCAAAAAAAGTATCAAAAAATAGAAAAGAACTTAACCTGATTTAAATCTATTTTGGGAAATTTGTAAATGGCTAAGAAGAAAAAAATAAATATTATGGTAGCCTCAACGGTGTATCAAAACCGTGATTTGCTTTTGCAAATTTGCGGTATTTTGAATACGTATGGTTACCACGTTATCAATTCTGAATACGGAACACTTCATCCACCATTAGGAATGAATAATACGGATGCTTGCCTTGCTGCAGTTGCTGATTGCGATATTTTCTTTGGCATCATTAACCCTATGTACAGCACTGGAATTACACATAGAATTTCAAAGAGCTATTGCCATTGACAAACCTCGAAGATTTATTGCTCACAGTTTTGTAACCTTCTCAAGAAAACTGCTTGCTCAATATATATATGCTGATGCAGCCAAAACTCAACGCAACAATTTTGAAATTCAATCCACTTCTGTAATGGATAGTGTAAAAGTGATTGACATGTATAACGACGCTGTACAAATAAATTTAGCATATGAAGAACGGAAATATCATTGGGTACAGGAGTTTTTTAGACCCGATGAAGCATTAAGACACGTTGAAACTTTATTCCGTGACATTAAGCGTGTAGAACGTGAATTAGCTAATTTAAATAATCCAGTACAATGAAAACAGAACAACTCATAAAAGACCTGTTAAAGCAGGACGAAAGCGGACAGCTTGATTTTAAAGAAGTTATTCGTAAAGATACTATTGGAAAAACTATTTGTGGTTTTTTAAATAACGAAGGCGGTCAGTTACTCATTGGCATTGCCGACAATAAGGAAATTAAAGGCATTAAAGACGCAGATAAATGGCAATTTGAAATTGAACAATACCTGATTAAAGAACTAGTGCCCGAAGCCCCCGTAATGGTTTCAGTTGAAAATTATGGAGAAAAACAATTATTGCTAATCAAAGTTTGGGAAGGTTCAAAACAACCGTACATTTTTAACGGCAGCATTTATTACCGTAGAAATGATAGAACAATTCAGGCATCATCAAAAGAAATTTCTGAGCTAATCCATAAAAGGCAGGAGACAGAAATACATTGGGAACGGCAAGCAGCATTAGGTGTAGAGTTGGAAGATTTGGATTTAGAAGAAATCAAAAAAACAATGGATGTGGCTTTGTCTGACAATAAGATGAAAAACATTAAGAAAGAACCACTTGAATTTCTATCCTACTATGGACTTTTTCAAAATGGAAATTTCACAAATGCCGCTGTAGTTCTTTTTGCTAAAAAGCCTTCACGGTTTATTCCACAAGCAAGAGTTCGTGTGGCATTTCTCGACCACGGAAAAACAGGCGATGTTTTTAAAGATGACCAATTGCTAGAAGGCAATTTGTTTAAAAATATAGAAGCCATTCAACAGTTCTTTGAAAAGCATTTATCGTTTAGCCGAAAATTTGAAAACAACAATTGGAAACGAACAGATGATTATGTTTTTCCAATGGCTGCTTTACGAGAAGGAGTTATGAATGCTTTAGTACATAGAGAATATGGTTTAGTTTCAAGTGCTTTATCAATTATTATTTATAACGACAAACTAGAAATTACAAATAGTGGTAAATCTCCTTTCAAACAAAGCGAATTAAAGAAGAACCATTTATCAATGCCATATAATCCTGATATAGCACATATAGTTTTTCTAAGAGGTTATATTGAAAAGATAGGTAGAGGAACTTTAAAGATTATAGAAGCTTGTAAACAAGCTGGTATTAAAGCACCAGTATGGGAAATAGGAGAACAAACTGTTAAGTTAACCTTCTTCAGTGATGTTAAACTTGGTGGTGCAGTTGAAGGTGCTACTAAAGGAGCAAGTAAAGGAACAACTGAAGGAGCAAATGAGGTAGCTGTTGAAGGAGCTATTGAAGGAGCTATTGAAGGAGCTATTGAAGGAGTAACTAAAGGAGTTAAAGATAAACTAGCTATTCTATTAAGTGCTATTGTATCTCATGAGGGAAATAGAGTTCCTGAATATAAAGAAGCTACTGGTTTATCCGATAGTAGCATGGAAAGATATATCAAGCAACTAAAGAATGGTGGTCTGATAGAATTTAGAGGAGAGGCAGCTCATACAGGAGGTTATTATTTAACAAAGAAAATGAAATCAAAATTAAAATAACGGAAACCAGCTAAGAAGTTTAGTATTTTTTATGAACATTTTTCCTAAAAATTAAGAATTTGAAAAACCTGCAAAACGAAACTCAAAATTAAAACCCTTCTTCAACAACAATTTCATCATCCTTCCTAAAAAACACCCTTTCAAAATTATTACATTCATTTTAACCTAATTATGCAAAGGTTTATTAGCTTTAAGCTTTGCCAAAAACATAAATTATGAAGATAAAAAGTTTAAGCAGCCTAATTTTATTAAGCACCACCATCATAGGTTGTAATAGTAGTAATAACAACGTTTCTGATAATATGATTGCACCAGCAGATACCATAAATATTTTACCCTATCCACAAACTAACAAAGAAAACATACCTGATGATTACTTTGGAACAAAAGTAGAAGACCCTTACCGTTGGTTAGAAAACGACACTTCTGATGCCACAAAAGCTTGGGTGGTTCAACAAAATAAGGTTACTCAAAACTATTTAGAGCAAATACCTTTCCGCAAGGCAATTAAAGAAAAGCTAACCGATTTGTGGAATTACGAAAAATTTTCAGCTCCTTTTAAAGAAGGTTCTTACACCTATTTCTATAAAAATGATGGTTTACAAAACCAAGCTGTACTTTACCGCCAACAAGGCGATGATGAGCCACAAGTATTTTTAGATCCAAATACTTTCTCTAAAGACGGCACTACCTTTATGGCCGACATAGAGTTTTCTAAAAACGGAAGTTTAGCTGCATACCAACTTTCTGAGGGTGGGTCTGACTGGCGTACCGTAATGGTTATAAAAACATCTGACGTAAGTTCTGTTGGAGACACTTTAACTAACGTAAAATTTTCTGGTATTGCTTGGCATGGTTCTGATGGTTTCTATTACAGCAGTTACGATAAACCAGAAGAAGGTTCGCAACTATCGGGTTTAACCCAATACCATAAATTGTATTACCATAAACTAGGGACGCCACAATCTGCCGATAAATTAATTTTCGGGGGCAACCAAACCCAACGCAGATATATTGGTGCTTACCTAACCGAAGACCAACACTATTTAGTGATAACAGCCGCAAACTCAACCACTGGAAATGAGTTATACATAAAAGATTTAACACAAGCCAATAGCGGAATAGTAAAAGTAGTTGGAGGTTTTGATACACAACAAAGTATTTTAACCAATAAAGGTTCTAAACTTTATATCTATACCAATTACCAAGCTCCAAATTACAGATTAGTGGTTGTTGATGCTAAAACCCCAAATAAAAGCGATTGGAAAGATGTAATACCAGAAACTGAAAACGTAATGGAAGCATCAACAGCAGGCGGAAAACTATTTGCTAGTTATTTAAAAGATGCCACTTCTTTAGTTTTACAGTATGATTTAGATGGTAAAAAAGAGCGTGAAATTGCATTGCCAGGTATTGGAACTGCAAGCGGATTTTCGGCTAAAAAATCAGATAGCGAACTTTATTTTACCTTCACTTCTTACATTTTCCCATCAACTGTTTTTAAATATAACATTGAAAGCGGACAGTCAGAAATTTATAAAAAATCGGGTGTAAAGTTTGACCCTACACAATACGAATCTAAGCAGGTTATCTATCCATCAAAAGATGGAACAAAAATCCCAATGATTATTACCTACAAAAAAGGCTTACAATTTAACGGTAACAACCCCACTTTACTTTATGCTTATGGCGGTTTTAATGTGAGTTTAACACCAGCTTTTAGCACTTCTAATATATTACTATTAGAGCAAGGTGGCGTTTATGCTGTTGCTAATTTGCGTGGCGGTGGCGAGTATGGGGATAAATGGCATGATGCTGGTACAAAAATGCTTAAACAAAATGTTTTTGACGATTTTATAGCTGCTGCCGAGTATTTGATAAAAGAAAAATTCACATCAAACAAATATTTAGCAGTATCTGGAGGATCAAATGGAGGTTTGTTAATTGGAGCGGTTACCACCCAAAGACCAGAATTATTTAAAGTAGCATTTCCCGCCGTTGGTGTTTTAGACATGTTACGTTACCACAAATTTACGGCTGGCGCTGGTTGGGCTTATGATTATGGAACGGCAGACGATTCTAAAGAAATGTTTGAGTATTTGTATAAATATTCTCCTTATCATGCTTTAAAAAATGGAGTAAGCTACCCTGCAACTATGGTTACCACCGCAGATCATGATGATAGAGTTGTGCCAGCACATTCTTTTAAATATGCAGCTCGTTTACAAGAATATCATAAAGGCGGTGCTCCAGTTTTAATAAGAATAGAAACTAATGCTGGGCATGGCGCAGGTAAATCAACCGCAAAAGTAATTGAAGAACAGGCAGATAAATGGGCTTTTATGTTTCAGAATATGGGTTTGAGTTATGTGAAGTAAAATAATATTGTTGGGATAGCTTAATTTAATTACGCTAAGCGTATAGCCACGTTGAGCGATAGAAAAATATCACACATATAAGTTATGAGATTTAAAAAGCAAAGCCTATTTCGCCTAACATTTTGCTAATTTGTGCTGTAATGGCATAGAAAGCAAAAACTTATCTGCCCGTATAAACTCAGTTAATTGGGATGAAATAACGTAAAGCAGTTCAGCCATTATAATTTGTGGCCATGCGTAGGCTTTATTTTTTGTAATAGTCGATTTCATCTCTCATTAACACTTCAATTTCTTGCCAGAGTTCTCCCATTATTTTTCCTCTTTCTTCATGACCGATGCTTTGTAATTGGTCAGCATTGTATTGCAAGTCATTTTTAATAGATAAATTATTTAATACAGATTGAAATTCATTAGTATAGTCATTTACTATAGTCTTATATAAAATAATTTTAGGTAATAGCCTTTCGCTTGCTACAAGTTTTAGTTTATTCAGTTCAGAATTAATAATCATCATAGGTTGTAGAGAGTCTTTGGTCGTTTGTAAAAGATTTTCATTAAACTTCAACAAAGCGCTATTAATTCGGTCTTCGTCAAAAGTTAGCATTTCTGCCATGAATTCGTTCGATATTCCATAGGTAGCATTTGGATTTTTTCTCATATTCATACCAATTTCGTCCATTTGATTCATGAAGTTAGAATATACTTCAAATCTTTTTTCAACGGCTTTATCGGTTTTTTGATATTTTCTGTTCAGTCGAAATTGAACTATACCCCAAATCCAGCCTAAAATTCCTAATCCAATAATTAAATAATCTTTCGTTTCCATTCAGTTTTTAAGCTTACGCATAACTTATATATATGAGACGCTTTATGTCACAAACACAATATACGTAAGCTGTATTAAAGACATTGATGCAAAATATATTTTTATCTAATATATTATAATTCAACAAATAAAACCAAAAACGAAACCATCATTTAAATAATGGAAACCAGCTTACCTGCAACAGCCTAAATCTCTAAGCCGGATAGCAACGGAAAACCCACAGCGAGTGAAACGAAGCGAGGATTTGTAGTGTATAGCCGGGACAGGCTGTTATAGAAAAGCAAAAGCCTAAGTTCTTCCAGGAAAAACTTAGGCCTTGTTTATCATTATGATTAAACCCAACAGGTTTTTAAAAAAACTATTTAAACTTACCCATTAGGGCTTGTAATTTTATAGCTATATCGCTTTCTTCCTTTTTAGGGCTTTCTGGTTTTGGCTTAACAAAAGATTTTGCTGCTTGCTGTGGTTTCGGCTTTTCTCTGACTGGTCTTTCTGTGTTTGCTGGCGCTGGTTTTTTCTCTCCAGATTTCATGGTTAAAGAAATTCTTTTGCGGGCGGCATCTACATCAACAACGGTTACTTGCACCCTTTGCGATACTTTTACCACTTCATTGGGGTTAGCAATAAATTTATCTGCCATTTGGCTTAAATGTACCAAACCATCTTGGTGAACGCCAATATCAACAAAAGCACCAAAATTGGTAATATTGGTCACAATGCCGGGTAGTTTCATTCCTGGTTTTAAATCTTCTATTTTGTTGATGCCATCGGCAAAAGCAAAAGCTTCAAATTGCTCACGAGGGTCGCGGCCAGGTTTAGCCAATTCGGCAACAATATCTTGCAAAGTAGGTAAACCAACTTCTTCAGAAATATATTTTTTAAGGTCTATTTGCTGTCTTAGTTTAGCATCAATTAATAAATCAGCAACCTTGCAGTTTAAATCTTTCGCCATTTTTTCTACCAAAGCATAACGTTCTGGGTGTACAGCACTGGCGTCTAAAGGATGCTCACTGTTTCTGATGCGTAAAAAACCTGCGGCTTGTTCAAAAGCTTTATCGCCCAAGCGTGGAACTTTTTTTAAGGATGCTCTGTTTTTAAAAGCACCATGTAAATTGCGGTAATCCACAATGTTTTGTGCCAATTGCGGCCCTAAACCAGATACGTAAGCCAAAATTTGTTTTGATGCTGTATTTAACTCAACCCCAACCGCATTTACACAAGAAATTACGGTATCATCTAAAGAAGTTTGTAATTTATTCTGATCAACATCATGTTGGTATTGCCCAACACCAATAGATTTAGCATCAATTTTCACCAATTCTGCTAGTGGGTCCATCATACGGCGACCAATTGAAACTGCACCTCTTACGGTAATATCATGGTCGGGGAATTCTTCTCTAGCAATATCTGAAGCGGAATAAATTGATGCGCCACTTTCGTTAACCATTACCACCAATACGTTTGCTAGGTTTTGTGCATTTACAAAATCTTCAGTTTCTCTACTGGCCGTTCCGTTGCCAATTGCAATGGCTTCAATTTTATATTTCTCTACTAAATATTTTAAAGTTTGAGCTGCTTCTTTTGCCACTCCGGCACCTGTATGTGGATAAATGGTGCTGTTTTCGAGCAATTTTCCTTGCTCATCTAAACAAACCAATTTACAGCCTGTTCTAAAACCTGGATCTAATGCCAAAACTCGCTTTTGTCCAATTGGCGCCGCTAACAATAACTGACGAGCATTTTCTGCAAAAACCCGAATCGCTTCTTCATCTGCCAATTGTTTAGATTTTAAACGTGTTTCTGTTTCCATAGATGGCTTTAACAAGCGTTTATAACCATCTTCTAAAGCCAACTTTACTTCCTGGCTTTTTTTGTTGTTGCCTTTTACAAACTGGTGATCTAAAATATTAATGGCAGCTTCTTCCTCTGGTAAAGCATCTAATTTTAAAATCAGCTCTTTTTCTCCACGTCGCATGGCTAAAACCCGATGCGATGGGGCTGTTTTTACAGCCTCTGTCCAGTCAAAATAATCTTTATATTTAATGCCTTCTTCTTCTTTTCCTTTTAAAACTTCTGCTTTATAAGTGCCTTTATCAAAAAATAAATTCCTTAATTTTAACCTTGCATCTGCATTTTCGGCAATCATTTCGGCAATAATATCTCTTGCACCTTGTAAAGCATCGGCGGTATTATTCACCCCTTTTTCAGCATCAATAAAAGCATCCGCTTCGGCATCTGGGTTTTGTTGGTCTTGCTCAAAAATGCTTAATGCCAGCGGTTCTAAACCTTTTTCTCTGGCTATTGATGCTTTGGTTTTGCGTTTAGGTTTATATGGCAAATAAATATCTTCCAACAAGGCCATTGTTTGGGCTGCTAAAACAAGTTTTTTAAGCTCATCTGTTAACTTACCTTGCTCTTCTATAGATTTTAAAATTGCTTCTTTACGTTTGTCTAAATCTCTTAATTGTTGCACCCTGTCTCTTACGGCAGCAACCTGCACTTCATCTAAACTTCCCGTCATTTCTTTTCTATACCTTGATATAAACGGAACTGTTGCACCTTCATCAAGCAAATTTAAAGTGGCTTCCACCTGTTTGCTTCCTACATTTAATTCTTGCGCTATTAAAAAAATATGCTGTTGCGACATGGTTGTTTTTTTATTGAAATACGAAGATGAGAAATATGCTCTCAAAATTAAATTTGTTTTGTAAACATTGGTTGATAATTAAATAATGTTGGTTGGTTACCAGTTGAAAGGAGGGGGTTTTAGGGGTGAGATTTTGGTTTTTAAAAATTTAATTTGGGCGTTTTTACACGCTTTCCACTGTATCTTTTTATTGCCTTCCTTCGACTCCGCCCAGGATGACAAAAAAAAGGATGCCATTTCAATCGTTAACGCGAAACGCAGGGTTATCTAATATAGAGGTTTTGCTTTCACAAAGATGTTTTACCAAAGAGGAAACGGAGGTTTTTCACAAAAGGCACAAAGCTTTTTTATAGTGAAGGTGTTTTTTAACCGCAGAGGGCGCAAAGGTCACAGAGTTGGATGGGAATATATTTTTTATCTGCACATATCTGCGAAATCTGTGGGAGAAAAAATTAACACAAAGGGTACAAAGTTTTTTTAATAGTGAAGGTGTTTTTTAACCGCGGAAGGCGCAAAGGTCACAGAGTTGGCTTTCTAACATTTCAAGAAAAATCTGCGCAAATCAGCGGTATCTGCGGGAAGCATATAACCATCCAACTAGCTGTTCAAGATGTTAGCATAGCGCATCTCGAATTAATAAATGAAAAGGATTTGTAATCCACTTTCAAACTTCTACAAATCTATTTGTCTTTAAATTTGTGGTTTAGAAATCCACTTTATTTCCAAGTTCAACATGCGCTTCGCTAACATGTAGAACAGCGTTAGAATTTATAACCTAGGTGTATTAGTATAATCCACTTAACCTACAAAACATGCACTTCGCTAACAAACAGAATAGTGTGAGCTTTATAAATGGTGCTATACAAATTATTTAGAGGCACCTATATGCGCTATCAATTATAAATGCAAATTTTTAACTTTATAAAATTTTGAACTCATTTAGTTTACGGTTTAGGCATGATATTTAATTATAACAGTTAAATTTATATTCAAAACAGTATAAAATTTGCGTGTATTTTTGGGCAAACAAAACACTAGTGTTTTTAATAATGGTTTAAAATTTTTAAACCACACCGCAAAAAACAAGTTTTTAATAATGACTATAGACAACAAAATAAGTTAAATTGCATTATAATTTAATAAATAAACATTACATTTTTTGCGTTAAGGATGGAAGCGATATCCTTTATGGCTTTTTGAGACCATAAAGATTTAGCGGACAGCCAGCCCGAACGCCCAAAATATATAAACTCTGCATAAAATAATAAGATGAAAAAAACGATGACCGGTTGTTTTTCTGAAGTAGCACAACAAGCAATGATGCAGCCTCAGGAATCTTTTGAAGCGCAAAAGCCAAAAAGGAATAGTCTTTATATAGGGATCCCCAAAGAAACTTCTTTTCAGGAAAACAGACTTGCTTTAACGCCTTTATCGGTTGCATTATTGGTAAATAATGGTCATCAAGTGGTTATTGAGTCGGGAGCGGGTTTGGCTGCAAATTTTGCCGACATTAAATACAGTGAGCAAGGGGCAAAAATTGTATATGATACCAATGAAGTTTACCAAGCGGATATTATTATAAAAATTGCGCCACCAACGCTTGATGAAATTGCTATGATGAAGCACAACCAAATTGTGTTTTCTGCTTTGCAAACCGGAACGCTTAAAAAGGAGCATTTAGCTGCTTTAATGAGCAAAAAAATAACTGCTTTAGCTTTTGAACTTTTAAGAGACGAGGGAAATATTTTGACCGTTGTTAGGGCAATGAGCGAAATTGTAGGTGCTACTTCTATTTTAATTGCTGCTGAATATGTGAGTAATGTTTTTGGAGGTAAAGGCTTAATGCTTGGCGGCGTTACTGGTGTGCCGCCTACAGAAATTGTGATTTTAGGCGCTGGTACTGTTGGCGAATATGCTGCCCGTACAGCAATTGGTTTAGGTGCCCAAGTAAAGGTGTTTGATTCTTCTTTGTACCGCTTAAGGCGTTTACAAAACAATATAGGAAGCAGAGTTTTTACTTCGGTTATGCAGCCCTTGGTTTTGGAAAAAGCAATTATTACTTGCGATGTTGTTATTGGTGCTGTAAGGGCAGAACATGGACGTAGCCCTTGTATGGTTACCGAAGAAACGGTAGCTAAAATGAAACCAAACTCGGTAGTTATTGATGTAAGTATAGACCAAGGTGGCTGTTTTGAAACATCTGAAGTTACTAACCATAAAAACCCTGTTTTTAGAAAACATGATGTAATACATTATTGTGTGCCAAACATAGCATCAAGAGTTAGCCGTACTGCAACGTATGCCTTAACTAATATTTTTACACCCATTTTAATTGATATTGGCGAAATGGGAGGCATTATGAATTTGATCTGGGAAAAAGCTGGCATAAGAAATGCGGTTTACATTTATCAAGGTTCAATAACTAACATTGATTTAGCGCAAAGATTTGGTTTTGCGCATAAAGATTTGAATCTGTTAATTGTTAGCAAGCAATAAATTTGTTCATGAAAAAAGTAACTTATAAAGATTATCCTCAAATTTTAAAAGAAACCTTTAATGCCTTTATGGATGATAGGGGTTTAAAACTAAGTGCTTCTTTAGCTTATTATACCATATTTTCTTTAGCTCCAATGTTAATTGTTTTACTATCTATTGGAGGGATTTTTTACGGTCAGGATGCTTTGCAGGGGAAAGTTTTTGCGCAATTAAATGATTTTATTGGCAACGAAGCAGCCACACAAATACAAGAAACTTTACAAAAATTACAACTTTCTGGTAAAAGTAATATTGCAATTGTAACAGGTGTTATTACTTTATTGATAGGTGCTTCGGGTGTTTTTATAGAAATACAAGACTCTATTAACCAAATCTGGAGAGTAAAAGCAGTGCCTAAAAAAGGTTGGGTTAAATTAATTATAAATAGGGTGCTTTCTTTATCCATGATAGCCTCTTTAGGCTTTATCTTGATCGTTTCTTTATTGATTAATAGCGTGGTATTGGTTTTTAGTGCAACTTTAACTCGCTTTTTACCAGATTTCACCTTGATATTTATTGATATTTTGAATTTAGGAATTACTTTTATTGTACTAATGAGCTTATTTGCGATTATTTATAAAGTGCTGCCTGATGTAGAAATTACTTGGAAACAAGTAAAATCTGGAGCGTTTTTTACAGCATTGTTATTTATGCTAGGTAAATATATTATTGGTTTATACATACAATATGCCGCCGTTGGCGATATTTATGGTGCCGCAGGTACAGTAGTTATTGTGGCTGTTTGGGTTTATTATTCGGCCGCTATTTTGTTTTTTGGTGCTGAGTTTACATGGGCTTATGCAAAAGTGCGAGAGGATAATATTAAACCGTCAAAACACGCTGTAGCGATGAAATTCATTGAAGTTGAAACTCATAAAAATAAGGTAGATTTAGATTAGATGTGTTTAAGATTTATTTTTTGTACAATATTATTATTAGTTAACGCTTTTGTAAGCGCACAAGAACTTGTAATTGTTAAAGATTATAACGAATATAAAGCCTCATTTGCAGCCAACAACAAGCTAGAATTACAAGAAATAGCTAAACAAATTCCCAATATTAAATTAGATATTAAATATGCTACTACAAATAATTTCTCAGGGTTTGCAGTTTATAAACAGGCCAAAGCTTTTGCCCGTAAACCTGTGGTTGATGCTTTAAAACAAGTACAAAAAGAGCTCAACAGCATAGATTTAGGGCTGAAAATATTTGATGCTTACCGCCCTTATACAGTAACCGTTAAATTTTGGAAAGTTACGCCACAAAGTAAAAAAGAATTTGTAGCTAACCCTAAAACTGGCAGCCGCCATAACCGTGGTTGTGCGGTAGATTTAACGCTTATTAATTTAGAAACCGGCGCAGAACTTGAAATGCCTACCCCTTATGATAGTTTTGCCAGAGAAGCATCGCCAACTTATGAAAACATTAGCCCAAAGCAAAAGTTAAATAGAAACCTGCTGATAAACATCATGCAAAAAAATGGTTTTAAAGTGATTAAAAACGAATGGTGGCATTATGATTTTATAGGTTGGGAAAATTATCCAATAATGGATATTCCTTTTGAAAAATTATAAAACTTTATCTATTTGAGCTAAGATATGATTAGCGCTAATTACCAATCTGTTTAAAACTGGGCTATTAGCAAGCGGGTATGGAAAAGAAGTGAAAATAATTTGCTGTTTTTGTAATTGTAATGCTTTTTCTTCATTCTTAATCAATACAACAGGGAAATCTTTTATCCAATAATAATTAGTTGTTGAGCATTTACTAAAAAAATAATTCAGGTTTTTTTGAAGTTTACCTTGTGCTGCGGCAATTATTTCTTGACCATGTAGGTAAGTGTGTAAAACTGCCGGACTACATGGTGATGCCCCGTTAAATGCTTGGCTTTGTTTAATTAAATCAATCAATTTTTTATCTCCAATAATTACTCCAGCATCTAAACTTAGTCCTTTTGCTAAAGATCCACATAATATTAAACGGATGTTTTTAGGCAAGTTTTCAAATTGTACTAACCACTTTTTTTCTAAATACCCAAAACCATGCGAATGGTCTAACAATAAAATAACTTCTTTGTCTGGTTTAATTTTTTGGAGTGCGGTAAAATCGAAAATTCGAGGATGAATGTTGTTTACAGAATTACCTACCAATAAAAACTGTGTTTGCAAAGACATATTAATTTTTTCAACAGCGATGCGTATATCAATTATTTGTTGTGGTATGGTTGCCATTAATGCTGGGTGGGCATCGTTAACATAAATAATTTCTCTGTTGGTTTGTAGCATTTGTACAGCAGTAGTTGCAGCTAGCCAACCACTGCTAAAAGTAATTGCAGCTTCTAAATTGTAATTACTTGCCAATAAGCTTTCGCCTTCTTCATATATAGATAAGCTGATATTATTATTTCTAGAAGCGCCATTGTTTAAGCCCCATTTTATTAAACCTGCACTAAAAATTTTTAAATATTGCTGATTGTAATTTAAACCTAAGTACGATGTACCACCAAAAAACAAATAATCTTGCTGATGAGCAACAACTTCTGGTTTATAGCCTGATTGTTTTAAAATATGTTTCATTAAAGAGTTGTGCTATGATGATTTTTACCAAAGTGCATTACTTTTAATGTAGTTTTCTCACCTTTTTTTGTAATCTCAAAAATGAAATCATAATCGTCATCATTTAATTCGTTGATGCTAATTTCTGCTCCTAAAGCCCTAACAATACTCAAAACAGTATTAGAATGCCCAACTATTAATATGTTTTTTCCTGCACTTAGGTTATTTACGGTAGTAATTAATTCTGTTTGGTTACCTGCATCATAACCATTTATAGTAAGTTTTCTATCATCAGCCAAAGGGCTTGCAGTTTGTTTAGTTCTTTTGTAATTGCTAGCGAAAATAAAAGTTAAGCGCTCTCCCTTAAAAAAATCTTTTAGGTCTTTAGCTCTTAATATTCCTTCTTCACTTAAATCTGGATCTTTCTCTTTGGGGTTATCGGTAAGCTTTTCTGCATGTCTTACTACCCAAATTTTTGTTGCCTTTTGGGCAAAAGTGAGGTTAGAAATAAATAATATGAAGATGATGGTGTATAATAATTTTTTCATTGACTTGCGTTTAAATTAGACTGGTTAATCATATTTTAACAAGGATTAAAATTAGGATAATTTCCGAAATTAAAATTCAGCGTATTTGATTCCTCATAAACCAAAAAACGGTTTCCAACCAAATGAAAACCGTTTAATATTTTAAAAAACACCTAATTTGGGGTTAACCAATATTTAGGGTCTTGTTCTATTTTTGATTTATAAATATGAAACTCAATCTCTGATTGTCCATCCGCAGTACCAATTGTTTGCTTAGTACTCACTTTTTGCCCTTTAGATACACTTACAGAACTTAAGTTTTTATAAACTGTAAAAAACTCACCATGTTTAATCATAACCATTGTAGAGCCTACAATATCTGTTATAATAGATACAGTGCCGTCGAATACAGAACGTACAGAAGAACCTGGATTAGTTCTTATGGTCCAACCGTCAACATTAACTGTTACGCCTCCAATCTTTTTAACACCCATATATTCGGTAACAACGCCATTTGCAACAGGCCAAGGTAACTTTCCTCTATTGCTCACAAAATCCGCAGATAATTTAGCTGCCTCTGGTGTAGAGTTTAAAACAGAACCAGTGCTGGTTTTAGTAGTAGGAGCTACTTTACCTTCTGCCTTGGCTTTTGCAGCAGCGGCTCTGGCTTCATCTTCTGCCTTTTTCTTAGCCAATGCAATTTCCCTATCAATAGCTTGTTTAATAGCTCTTTCTAACTGTAATGCGTCTCTTTTTTTCTTTGCTAAATCTTGTTTCAACTTTTTTTCTTGCGATGTTAACGAGCTAACTACTTTGGCTTGTTTACTTTGCGCAGTACCTAAAGTGTTTTTTTCTTTTTGCTGGTCGCCTAATAAATGATCTTTTTCTCTTTTATTTTTATTAAGCGTAGAAATTTTGTTTTTGATGTTTGCCTGAGTGTCTTCTATATATTTTGCTTGCTTTTGGCGATATTCTCCAAATTGCTGCAAATACTTTAACCTTTTGTAAGCTTGATTAAAATCATTAGCTGCAAAAATATACATCAATTTACTGTACGAGCCTTGATTTTTTTGCGCAAACCTAATCATGGCTGCATAGTCTGATTTTAATTGAGTTAACTGAGATTGAAGCGACCTCACCTGATTAACGTTTTCGTTAATTTGTCCGTCTAACAATCTAATTTCGGAGTTTATAGTGCTAATTTTTTCTTCCCTTAACCTAATTTGAGTTCTTAAAGCATTTAACTGTTTTAAAGTAACCCTTTTATCAGATGCTGTTTTAGATAAAGTGCTATTAATAAGCTCTATGTCTTTATTTAATTGCGCCTTTCTTCTTTCCAACTCCGACCTTGTTTGGGCAAATAGCTGAACGCCGGAAAACAAAAAGAAAATTAAGCAGATGATTTTGAAACACTTCATTACGGCAAAGGTATTTATTTTAGTCAATCACAGAAAATCTTTTAGACACATTGAACGGAAAATCTACAGGTTCGTTTAATTGTGTTTTGGTATATTCCATATTTAGCTTAACAGCTTGCGCACCTGAAACTGATGAAATATTGATGTTTTTAGGAAGTAAAACGTTTAAAACATTCTCAAAACTAATGATGTTTATGTTCAGTTTTTTAGCATTATCAACAGTAAATAATTCTGTTACTGAAGGCTTAAAATCTGTGTTAAAGCTCACTTTATAATTAAGTTGTTGATTTTTTCCTTTAATTATATCCTGCCCGTTTTCTGTAATAAAGTTCTTTTTATCTGCTAAAGTAAACGGGATGCAGTTGCCAACCAAAATTGCTTCTAAAGTTTGGTAATCTATTTGTTCATTGGTGTAACTTTGTATGAAACTAAAAGATTTTTTAATGTATTGGTTGTTAATTTTATCCATCACTTTTACACTATCTGGTGTAATTAAAGCTCGGGCAACTTCTAAACCAGCAAAATAAGTTACAGAAACCCAAATTCCCTTTCCTTTTTTTATCCTCATGTTTAAGGTAACATCGTAAGATTTTCCTTTGATACTTAGCGCTGTAGCAGCTTTGGTGGTAAAGGTTTCAAAGTTTGCTTGTTGGGTTTTTATTTTATTAAAATTCGCACTTTTTTTAGTGCTCATTTCTGTATCATTAATTGCTCCTACAGTTTCAACAGCTTTCTTTTTCGCTTTACAGGCAAATAAAAACATGCAAATTATAAAGAGGTAATATTTATTCGAAATATTTTTTTTCATTTATTTTCTTTTGTAATAGCGGATTGCTGGTGTCTATTTTCCAAGCTTTATTCCAATTTTCTAAAGCTTTATTGGTATCTCCCAGTTTATAAAAAATATCCCCTAAATGTTCAAATTGCACAGCGCTATTTGGGTTATTTTGAATTGCTTTTTGCATCCATTCTTTAGCTTCTTCATATTTCTTAAGCTTAAAAAGAATCCAAGCGTAAGTATCCTGAAAAGAAGCATTGTCTTTCTCTAACTGGTTAGATTTGATTGACATTTTTTCTGCCTTTGCTAAATTCTCATCTCTTAACGATAAATAGTACGCATAATTATTTAGCGCATAAGTATTATTTGGTTCTAAAGCTAAAGCCCTATCATAAGCTTCCGCAGATTCTTTAAACTTTTTTTGGCCTTGGTAAGCATCGCCTAAGCTGCTATAAACTTGTGCTTTAAGTGCTATACTTTCTATATCAAAATTTAAGGTGTTGTTTAAGTAACCAACTGCGGTGCTGTAATTTTTATCTTGTAAATAACCCATGCCTACATAAAAGTAAAGGCTGTATTGGTTTGGAAACAAGCTGATGGCTTCTTCTCCAGTTTTAATTAATTCTTTACTGTTACCGCTGTAAAGCTGTATTCTCAATAACTGATCCCAAATTGCAAAAACGTTTTTATTTAAAGAAAGTGCTTTTTCATAAGCAGTTTTGGCATTTGCAAAATCTCCTTTTTGGAAAAGAACATCAGCATATAGCGAAAAAGATTTTGGGTCGTTTGGGTGTGCCTTTGTAATAATTTCTGATAGTTCTTCTGCCTTTTTTAACGCTAAAGGGTTTGGGAAGGCATCAAAATATTGTATAACCATTTTAACTTTTTGGTCTATGCTAAAATCTGGTTGTTCAAATGCAATTTTAATTTCTTCGTAAGCTTCTTCTGGTTTTTTTTGCGTTTCTAAAATTTGTGCAATGGCCATTCTTGTAAACGGATTGGTGCTGTCTAATTCTTTTGCTTTATTATAAACCGTTAAAGCTTCATTTGGCATTTGGTTAGCATAATATAAATCGCCCAAGTATAAATAATATCTTGTTTCGCTAGGGTTATTTTGTATCAGTTGTTCTAAATCGGCAACAGCTTTTTTGATATTCCCTTTTTTAAGATAAATGCGTTGCCTGCCTTGTAAAACCTCATCTGTTAAGCCAAGTTTATTTTCTAAGTTGTTATATATTAAAAGTGCTTCATCCGTATTACCCATCATAAATAAAGCGTTTGCTTTATCAAAATTATATTCAACTTTATCTGGCGATAGTTTTATAATTTCATCCAAGGTATAGTTTAGCAATTCATAGTCTTGCTGTTGCTGATAAATATTACCCATTAAAAGCCAATACCATTCGTTATCGGTTTTTATAGTTACTGCTTTTTGAGCGTAAATTCTGGCATTTGCCAAATCGCCTTTCTTAAAATAAATTTGTGCTAATTCGTAATAAGCAGGATGATTTAGCGGGTCAATTTTTAATATTTGATTAAAGCTTTCTATGGCTAAAACTTGGTTTTGCACCACTTTTTCTTTTAAACCATTATAATAAAGTTGTAATACCTTGTTACTATCTGTAATACTTAGGTCTTTACCAGCTATAATTAAAAACTCTTGGCTCGAATTCTTTTTCTTTTGGGCATAAGACGAAACGCCAAGCACAATTAGCAGTGTAAATAGGATGTTTTGTTTCGTCATTTTGCTTTCATTGCAAATTGTGCATTTCAATAACCATTAAAAATCTGTTATTGCTTTTATTGGATTGTGAAATTAATTTTTCTTCCAAGTCCGAACTCAATAAGTTTATAAAGTGTAGAAAGCTGAATATCACTATGCCCGTTTTCAATACGTGAAATAAAGCTTTTTTTTGCACCAATTTTGTCTGCAAGTTGTTCCTGCGTTAAATTAGCTAGTTTTCTTTCTTCTTTAATGAGTTCACCAATTGCAAAAGATTTGGCTTTAATTTCAAAATCGGTTCGTTTTTCTGTACCTGTTTTTCCGTATCTTTTGTCAAGATGTGCTCCAAAAGTTTTTATATTTTTATTTTCTAATTCCATTGTTTTTTTCTTTAAAATATTCCTCCATTATTTTCTCTGCTTTATTCAATTCTTTAAGAGGTGTTTTTTGAGTTTTCTTTTGAAATCCGTTAAATAAAACCACTAAATTTCCTTTGTCAAAACAGCAAAATATTCTATAAATATTACTTTCATATTCAACTCTAATCTCAAAAAGTCCTTTAACACCAACAATACTCTTGAAAAATTTTTTAGGGACTCGTTCTAAAATTGTCATCATAAAAAAGACTTCGTCAATCTTGTGTTTTGCTTTTTCAGTTAAGCTTTCAAAAAAGTTTTCAAAGTAATCTTTATAAAAGACAATTTCTCTAATTACCTCCATTTATCAAAGTTAACGAATAATGGAACATTGTTTAAATAAAAGTGATAATATTTTTGGGAAGTACAATTTAAATGCGGTTGGGTAAAATAACCTATTTCACACCTGTATGTCCGTAACCGCCAGCACCTCTTTCTGTACTGCTTAATTCTTCAACTTCCATCCATTCGGCTTTTTCATGCTTTGCAATTACCATTTGTGCAATTCTATCGCCATCGTTAATCTTAAAAATAGCATTAGATAAATTTACCAAAAGCACTTTTATTTCTCCACGATAATCAGCATCTATCGTACCCGGCGAGTTTACAATACTAATCCCAAATTTGTAAGCCAAACCACTACGCGGACGAATTTGTGCTTCAAAACCAATTGGTAACTCAATAAATAAACCTGTAGCTATCAGCTGTCTTTCTAATGGTTGCAAGGTAATTGGGGTATCCAAATTAGCTCTTAAATCCATACCGGCAGATGCCCCGGTTTCGTAATTGGGTAATGTGTGTTTTGATTTGTTGATGATATTTATTTTCATAAACTCGAAAGTATTTTTTTTATTTGAGAGCGCTCAAGATATAAAATAACCAAGCCAAATCCCACAAAAAGGATGTTTCCTATTATCAAACTTTTGTTAAAATAAATGTAAGAAAGCCAAACTAAAATAATTGAAGCCATTAAATAGGCAACATTTCTTTTAAGATGATATGGTATAGCGTAATTTTTTTGTCCTAAAATGTACGATAAAATCATCATACTGGTGTAGGCGGTTAAAGAAACCCATGCCGATGCCATAAAACCATATTTTGGTATAAATAGCAGGTTTAAAACTATGGTAACCAAAGCACCAATACCTGAAATATACAAACCATATTTTGTTTGGTCTGATAGTTTATACCAGATTGATAAATTCATGTAAATACCTAAACTTACATAGCCAAATAATAATATTGGTACTACATCTAAACCTACCCAATATTCTGGAGCAATGAAGTTTTTGAGCAACTCAATGTTTGCTACTACACCCACAAATATTAAGCTGATGGCCAACACAAAGTAATCCATAATAAAAGCATAGGTTTTACCTGCATTTTCATTTTTTGCATAAGAGAAAAAAAATGGCTCGGCACCTAGCCTAAAAGCCATAATAAATATACTCAAGAAAATAGCTATTTTACTACAAGCACCATAAATACCAACTTGTGCATTGCTAATGTTTGCAGGTAATAAATGACTTAAGAAAATTTTATCAACATTTTCATTAATGATGAATGATAAGTTAGCTACCAAAACTGGCCAACTGTAAGTAAACATTTCTAAAGCTAAATCTTTATGAAGCTTTAATTTAAGCTGCAATAATTCGGGAATTAATAAAAAAAGTGTTAATAAACTAGCTATTAAATTGGCAACAAAAACATAACCAATCCAATTATTTCTGTACCATTCTTGAAAATAAGCTGCGCCAAAGCTTTGGTTTTTGATAATGTAAGGGATTACAAAAATAAAGAAGAGGTTTAAACCAATAAATGTTAAAACGTTGATCAGTTTAATTAGAGAATATCTTCCCGGCCTTCCATCGGCCCTAACTTTTGCAAAAGGGACAACGCTAATCGCATCAATTACCAAAATAAAAACAAAAAACTTGATGTAGGTTTTATATTCTGCAACGCTAACAAGCCTTTCGTCTTGCACCCAAGCGGCAATAGGATCAATAAAAATAAGTGTTGTAGCTAAAAATATTGCTGATGTGCATAAAACAACAATAAATGTATTGGCATAAACAGCTTCTTTTTGGTCTCCTTTTTTATTAATATATCTAAAAAAGGTAGTTTCCATCCCAAAAGATAATAGTGCGTTTAAAATGGACGCGTAACTATACATTTCGGTAAAAACACCGTACACCTTTTTATCAAAAACACGAGTGTAAATTGGTGTTAAAAAGAAATTTAAAATACGCGAAGCTACGGTAGCAATACCGTATAGCGCAGTTTGGCTCGCAAATTTTTTTATTGTCGACAAATTATTTCTTTAAAACATCAAAATTACGATAGTTTTTCATTTCTATCTCCTCAATCTTAATATCATCTACACGGGCATCATCTGGGCCGTATTTGCACCAGTCTATAAAATCTTCTAAAAACATTTCTTCTCCTTCTGCATGTATCAATACAGAACCATCTGTTTGGTTTTTTGCAAAACCTTTTATACCCATTTGGTCGGCAACGGCTTTGGTAGATGCTCTAAAAAACACCCTTTGTACCCTGCCCGTCACCGTTATTTCTAATGTTTTCATTCTGTTTTAAGTTAAATTAGAAAGTTAAAAGGAGTGCTGGCTGTTTTAAAATTATTTCTAAAACTTTAGCCTTTGCAACTTTTCCTTTTCTGCTAAAAATTCTTTCCAAATTTCGTTTAAAATTTCTGAAGCTGGTAAAATAGCATCAAAATTTGCCGCTACTTGTCCAATTTCTAACTCTCCGTTTTGCATATCGCCTTCAAACATACCCGCTTTTGCTCGTCCTTTTCCTAATAATTTGGAGAGTTCTTCTTTGCTTGCTCCGTTTTCTTCGGCAGTGTAAATAGTTTGGGCAAAATTATTATTTAATAAGCGCACTGGTGTTAGTTTTTTCATGCTGAGTTTTGTAGCCCCTTCTTTTGCCTCAATAATGGCATTTTTAAAATTTTGATGTGCCGATGATTCTACCGAAGCCGCAAACCGACTGCCTATTTGTACGGCCTCTGCCCCTAAAGCAAAAGCAGCTAACATACTTTTACCAGACGCTATTCCTCCAGCAGCAATCACCGGAATTTTAACTGCCTCCACAATTTTAGGAATTAAACATAAGGTAGTGGTTTCCTCTTTACCATTATGTCCGCCGGCTTCAAAACCTTCGGCAACAATGGCATCAACCCCTGCGTCAATGGCTTTTAGCGCAAATTTTGTGTTTGCAACTACATGAACCACAATTATACCAGCTTGCTTTAATGTGTTAGTCCACAATGCAGGGTTACCAGCCGATGTAAAAACAATAGGCACTTTTTCTGCAATAATAATTGCGATATGCTCATCTATTGAGGGGTACAATAAAGGTAAATTAACTGCAAAAGGGAAATTGGTATTTGCTTTTGTTTTTTGGATATGTTTTAGAAGCACCTCTGGATACATTGACCCAGCACCAATAATTCCTAAACCGCCAGCGTTTGAAACCGCCGAGGCTAATTCCCAACCGCTACACCAAACCATACCGGCTTGTACAATTGGGTATTTGATACTAAAAAGTTCGCAAATTCTGTTCATTTTGGGATTATATTAACTTTTTTACCTGAGTTTCTTCACCAATTTTACCATTATCTAAATTGATTAGTAGGTTTAAACCTGGTGTTTTGCCAATAGCCATACTTCCTAAATCGTCATCAAACCCTAAATATTTTGCACCATTGATACAAGCCCATTTAAGTAAATCATTTAATGATAAGTAAGGAATGTGTTTTTGCAAAACTTTCATCTCGTCTAAAATAGATAAGCTATCGTTGGATGCCAAACTATCCGTACCAATGGTTATTGGGTGTTCTGTATATTTAAAAAAATCAAATTCTGGCAGCTTATTTTCTATGTATAAGTTAGCATTTGGGCAAAAACACCAATAAACAAGCTGTTCAAATCTTTTGGTGAAAAAAACGTCTTTTAAGCAGGTATAAGTATTATGAACAAATAAAATGTTTTGTTTTTTTGGCATAACAGATAGCATTGCCTGTAAGGAACTTTTTGCTTGTATAGTAAATGTTTCTGTATTGATATTTAAGTCTTTATAAAATTGTAAAAAAGCACCTTCACGGCGTTTATATAAATCATCTTCTTCAAAACATTCTTGGTTATGTATGGTAATTGGGTTATAAATACCTTTACTATAGGCAGCTAATTGTTTTACCAATTCTTTAGAGACTGAATAGGGTGCATGTACTGTTAAAGAGCTTGGCGTGTTAAAACATTTTTGAGTGAGTTTTGCTTTTTCAATAATTTCTGATGCTTTATTGGCTTCAAAACCCAACATTTCAATAAAAGTATGGTAACGTATTTTACTTTTTTCTTTAATATATGCTGAAATGCTAAGGTTTGAAATATCGCCAACAGCTACAATCCCATCATTCCACATGGCTTCATCTGCGGCTTGCATTGCTGCAATGATTTTATCTTCTGGGGTGGCTCGCTGAAAGATGACTGCTTTAATAAAATTAATTAAGCCTGTGTGTTTATCTATTTTTCCTTTTAGGTGTGAAAGTTCTAAATGGCAATGTGCGTTAATAAAACCAGGAACGATAACTCCTTTAAAACGTTCAATGTTTGGGTCAAAAGATGCTTTTTCTTGTGATATGGCTAAAATTTTTCCATTATCATCAGTCACTATAATCCCGTTAGGTATAGGGTCACCTTCTAGGGTGTAAATCAAGTCTGCACTAAACTTTCGCATATTTTGCACTATATTATAAGAACTTAATTAAACTATGTAACTGAAAATAGAAATAAAATATTTTTGAATTAAATGTAATAGGAAAAAGTTGTAATAACAATTTTTATAAAGTATTAGAGTTTCCAAACTTCACATTTTCAATTAAAAAAACAGCACCTTTCGTCTAATCCGTTTATAAAATGTTAATTTTGAACCCATAATGGAAAATCTGCAAAAGAAAGACATAAGAGCATTATCGCTACCTCAACTAAAAGAAGTTTTTACCCAAATGGGAGAAAAAGCTTTTAGGGCTAATCAGGTTTACGAGTGGCTTTGGCAAAAATCTGCAAGAACTTTTGAGGAGATGAGCAATTTATCAAAATCTTTAAGAGAGCAATTAGATTTGAATTTTGTAATAAATGCGGTTAAAATTAACAGCACACAAATTAGCGCAGATAGAACCATTAAAAACACTTTTAAACTGCATGATACACATTTAATTGAAGGGGTTTTAATTCCAACTTCAGAACGTATGACTGCCTGCGTTTCTTCACAAGTAGGTTGTAGTTTAACTTGTAAGTTTTGCGCAACAGGTTATATGGAGCGGAAGCGCAACGTAAATGCCGATGAAATTTATGACCAAGTGGTTTTAATTAACCAACAAGCTATAGAAAAGTACGGAATCCCGCTTTCCAACATTGTTTATATGGGTATGGGCGAACCGCTTTTAAATTATGCTCATGTTTTAAAATCTATCGATAGGATTACTGCCGAAGATGGCTTAAACATGTCTTATAAAAGAATAACAGTTTCAACTGCGGGAATTGCCAAAATGATTAAAAAACTAGGCGATGACGAAGTGAAATTCAATTTGGCATTATCTCTACATGCAGCTGATGATAAAAAGCGAGATGAAATTATGCCCATTAACGAGCAAAATACTTTAGAAGCTTTGGCTGAGGCTTTGAAATATTACTACTCGAAAACCAAAAACCCGGTTACTTATGAGTATATTGTTTTTAATGATTTTAACGATAATTTACAAGATGCGATAGATTTAGCTAAGTTTTGTAAACATGTCCCTTGCAAAGTAAACATCATTGAATATAACCCAATTTCTTTTGCTGATTTTACCAATGCAACAGAAGATAAACTAGATATTTTCGCAAATTATTTGAAAAAACAAGGCATCAACACAGTAATTAGAAGAAGTAGGGGAAAAGATATTGATGCAGCTTGTGGCCAATTAGCGGTTAAAGAAGGGGCTTAATTTTGAACAGCATTGGAAGATATATCAGTGATTTTGCATCGCTTGTTTTTCCGAAAATATGCCATGCTTGTGGCACTTCTTTAGCGCAAAGCGAAACTCATTTTTGTACCACTTGCATTCATCAATTACCTTATACAAATTTTCATTTACAGCCAGATAACAAATTAGCCAAACAATTTTGGGGTAGGGTTAAAGTAGCATCTGCAATTGCGTACTTGTATTTTACTAAAGGTGGCAAGGTGCAAAACATCATGCACCAGCTTAAATACAACAAACAGCCACAATTAGGCGTTGCTTTAGGTAAAATGTACGGAGAAGAACTTAAGAAAAATCAACTTTATCAGCAAGCAGAAGCCATTATTCCGGTTCCACTGCATCCGTCTAAATTAAAGAAAAGAGGATATAACCAAAGCGAAACTTTTGCTAATGGATTATCGGAGGTTTTAGGTATTCCTGTTTTGTCTGGTATTTTATACAGAGAATCTCAAAAAGACAGTCAAACCATGCAAAGCAGAAGCCATAGGTTTGATAACATGGAAAAGGTGTTTAAAGCCAATACTCAAACTATTGAACTAAATAATGTACTTTTAGTTGACGATACCATCACCACTGGTGCAACTTTAGAAGCTTGTATTATTGCCCTGCAAGATGTAGGCATAACACAAATAAATATAATAGGCATTGCCTACACAGAATAAATTAAATAAAGCATATTTGCCATCATGAGTAAAAATATTCTTTTCGCCTTTTTTTTAACTTTTGCTTTTTTAGCTTGTAGAAAAGAAGACGCTGTAGATTACAGCGCAAATGCTCAGCTTCAATTTTCGACAGATTCTTTGTTATTCGATACGGTTTTCACCAGTAAAGGTACCACCATGCGTACCTTAAAGGTGTTTAATTATAATGATAAAAGTGTTATAATTTCTGATATAAAATTAATGGGGGGTGCTGCATCGGCATTTAAAATAAACATAAATGGGCAGGCTACAACCGAATTAAAAAATATCAAAATTAGAGCTAATGATTCTATTTATGTTTTTGTAAAAGCATTTATAGACCCTACAAATGCTGCCACCCCGTTTTTAGTGGAAGATGAAATTCAGATTAATTTAAATGGCAATCAAGAAAAAATTCCTTTAGCTGCTTTTGGGCAAAATGCTACTTATTTAATTAAAGCCATTATAAGCAGTAATACCACTTTCACAAAAGGCAAGCCTTATATAATTTATGATTTTGTTACTGTGAATGAAAACGTCACCTTAAATGTTGAAGCTGGTGCAAGGTTATACTTTCATAAAGAGGCAAAACTACTGGTTTCTGGAACTTTAAGTGCTAATGGAACTTTGGCAGATAGCATTACCTTTAGCAGCGATAGGTTAGAACGTATTTATGATGATGAACCAGGACAATGGGAAGGCATTCAATTGTTAAAAACAAGCATCAATAATGCTTTAAATTATTGCACCGTAAAGAATGCCTTAGCAGGTATTAGGGTAGATTCACTAAGCAGCAATGCAAGCCCTAAACTTCTATTAACCAACTGCATTATTAAAAACCATGAAGTTGCTGGTATTTTAGGTTATAATGCAAGCGTTACAGGTCTTAATAATTTAATGTATAACTGCGGACAATATTTAATTGCTGGTTTTTATGGTGGCGATTATAATTTTTTCCAGAACACTTTGGCAAATTATAATTTTAACTTTCCACGCAGAACACCTTCAGTTTATTTTACAGATAATTTAAACAGCAACGCTACTAAAACAAAGGATTTAAAAACTCAATTCGTCAATAACATCATTTTTGGTAGCTTAACCAAAGAATTAGATTTCGATAAAAAAGGAAATGGTGTATTTGTTCAAGATTTTCAGAATAATTTGATAAAAACAGATGCACAAACTTTAGGTAGTACTAATATTTACAATACAGACCCATTTTTTTTAAATACCCGAAGAGAAAATTATGAATTGGTGAGCAACAGCCCAGCACATGATAAAGGAAAAGATTTGAGTAACAACCCATATTTTACCACTTTTTTAAATAAAGACTTTTTACAAAAAGATAGAGTATTCCCTTCTTCTTTAGGCTGTTACGAAAAGTGAAAATAAATGTAACTTTTGTTTAAATGCTTACGTAAAAACCTTCGAGAGCGTTAATTTAGATTAGAAAGAGCGGAGTTTTGTAAAAAGCTTCGCTTTTTCTTTTTTGTTTAAACCCAAAGTTAACAGAGGTTTTTCAAAAAGAAGATGTGCGCAAATAAAAAATTTATTTCAACCCAACTCTGTGATCTTTGCGTCATCCTTGGTTAAAAATTTTCCTCATTATTAAAAAAACTTTGTACCCTTTG
Source organism: Pedobacter alpinus (assembly GCF_042684645.1). Classification (NCBI taxonomy): domain Bacteria; kingdom Pseudomonadati; phylum Bacteroidota; class Sphingobacteriia; order Sphingobacteriales; family Sphingobacteriaceae; genus Pedobacter; species Pedobacter alpinus. The sequence goes on along the minus strand of NZ_JBHULV010000013.1, from coordinate 4,109 downwards.
TGAAAATCCTCCGTTTCCTACGTGGTTAAAACCAGCTCACACTAATCAGAAATAATTTGATAATTTTGGAGATATTTACAACAAATGGATAAAACAAACTATTATTTCGCTTCTGATTTCCATTTGGGCGCACCATCTTACAAAAGTAGCCGAGAAAGAGAAGCAAAATTGGTTGCTTGGCTAAACTATATAAAGGAAGATGCCGCTGCTGTGTTTTTAATGGGTGATGTATTTGATTTTTGGTTTGAATACAGCACCGTTATCCCGAAAGGTTATGTACGCTTGTTGGGCAAATTAGCCGAACTGAGTGACGCAGGCACTAAAATATACTTTTTTAAAGGCAATCATGATATGTGGGTATTCGATTATTTTGAAAAAGAATTAAATGCCACCATAGTTAGCGATGAACTTATTTTAGAATTGAACGGTAAACGTTTTTTCTTACACCACGGCGATGGATTAGGAAAAGGTGATGATGCTTATAAAATTTTAAAGAATTTTTTTAGAAGCAGTTTTTGCCAATGGTTATTTGCCCGTTTACACCCAAATTTAGGAATAGGTATTGCCAATTATTGGAGCCAAAAAAGCAGATTAGCCAACAATAAAAAAGAAACCTACCTACATATTGACCGGGAAAAAGATTGGGTAGCTAATTATTACCAACAACTAAAAGACCAATATGGGGATGTAGATTATTTAATTTTGGGACACAGGCATTTCCCCGTAACTTTGCCAATAGAAAAAGCACAATACATTAATTTAGGAGAATGGGTTAATTTTACAACCTATGCCGTTTTTGACGGAATAAGTATTAAACTATTGGACTTTGAAACCAACAAACCCATACATGATTAATTATAAAACTTACCTAAAACAATTTCACTTAACCGGCATTTGCGGTTTAATTGTTTTATTGTGTTTTTTTGGTTTTAATAAAAACGTTTTAGCTCAAGAATATACTTTAATTACTAAAATAGATACTGTTGCTAAACTAGCCAGTGTAGATAATTTTGGGAATTTATTTGTAGTAACACCACAAAATGAGCTGCTAAAATTTAATACGAGTGGCAAATTATTGTGGAACTATAGCAATAGAACTTACGGAGAAATAAGTCAGCTTGATGTTACTGACCCATTAAGAGTTATTTTATATTATGCAGACTTTCAGCAAATTGTGGTATTGAATAATAATTTAAGTGAGATTGCTAAATTTAATTATAACAATAATCCGGATGTGCAAATTACCTTAATAGCATCTGCAAATAATAACGGTTATTGGGTTTACGACCAAATAAACCGCGAATTGCGTAGGGTAAGTAATTCCTTTTTAGATGATATAAAAACAGGCAATATTTACCAAAGAAATGGGTTTGATATGCATGCAAATTTTATGCTTACTGATGATTCCCAAATTTATATTAACGATACCACAGCGGGTGTTAGAATATTTGACCGTTATGGAAATTTCATAAAAACAGCCGTAGTTTACCCTAAAAACGATTTTACGGTTTTAGATAATGAAATCTATTTTACCCAAAACAATAGTTTGCTGGCCTACAATTACCTTACTTTTAAACAAAGGACCATTGCATTGCCCAACGAAACTGTATTTAAGAAAGCTATTCTTAGGTTTAACAGGCTTATAGTTTTAACAGAAAAAGATTTAACTTTGTGGGCTGTTAAAAAAAATTGAGTTTTTTGCATTTCCCTGAGTTTATAAACCTGATAGCAGTGGATACCGGCCTCGTGATTAAGGCCTGTGTAGTATAAACGGATAGCAGGACTGCATTAACCCAAGAACACAGAACCTGCCAGTTTTTTTTGCTGGCACATTTTCAAAAAATAATATGTTAGATAAATTAGAAGCTATTAAGCAACGTAGGGATGATGTTGAGATATCGTTAAGCAGTCCGGAAGTAACACAGGACATGAAACGATTTGCGCAATTAAGTAAAGAGTATAAAGATTTAGGTTTAATTGTTGACCAATATTTTATTTACAGAGATGTGGTTAGTAATATTGAAAGTAATAAGGATATTTTAGCTAATGAGAAGGATCAGGAGTTTAGAGAGATGGCTAAAGAGGAGTTAGATGTTTTGATTCCTCAGAAAGAAGAATTGGAAGCAAAAATCCGTTTGATGTTGATTCCGAAAGAGGAAGGTGACGAAAAAGATTCGATTGTAGAGATTAGAGGCGGAACTGGTGGTGATGAAGCTGCAATTTTTGCTGGCGATTTATACCGCATGTATGTACGGTATTGCGAGAACAGAGGTTGGCGTTGCGAAACTTTAGAGGTTACAGAGGGTACAAACGGAGGATACAAAGAGGTTATTTTTAAAGTAATTGGTGAGGATGTTTATGGTGTTTTAAAATATGAGTCGGGTGTGCACCGTGTACAACGTGTACCAGATACTGAAACACAAGGAAGAGTCCATACATCTGCCGCAACGGTAGCGGTTATGCCAGAAGCTGAAGATGTGGATGTTTACATTAATCCTGCTGATGTTGATTTGCAAACATCAAGATCTGGTGGTGCGGGTGGACAAAACGTAAACAAAGTAGAAACTAAGGTGCAATTAACCCACAGACCATCGGGTATTGTGGTAGTTTGCCAAATAGAGCGTTCGCAATTAGGTAACAGAGAAAGAGCTATGGAGATGTTGCGTAGTCGTTTATATGAAAGAGAATTGGCTAAACATAATGAAGCTATTGCAAGTAAGCGTAAAACGATGGTTTCTACTGGTGACCGTTCTGCCAAAATTAGAACTTATAATTATCCACAAGGTAGGGTTACTGAACACCGTATTGGTTTAACTACCTATAACTTACCGGCAGTTATGAACGGCGATTTAACAGAAATTTTAGAGGCTTTAGCTTTTGCAGAAAATGCAGAAAAATTGAAAGAAGGGAGCATCGAATAATTTATTTTAAAATAAATTTTGAACTGCTGTTCTTTTGCCTATATTTGCACTCCCGAACAGAAATGAACGGGCTAACGGAGTGGTAGTTCAGCTGGTTAGAATGCCTGCCTGTCACGCAGGAGGTCGCGGGTTCGAGTCCCGTCCATTCCGCCAAATACATTATCAAAATGTGCAAAAGCCTTCAAATCATATGATTTGAAGGCTTTTTTGTTTTATGGGCATACCAAATTATTCAAATTTTCACAAAGAAAAAGGGAGTAATTCGGGAGTCATTTTAAAGGTATTAAAAGTACTCCCGAATTGTACTGCAAATCACTGATTTGCAACCTGTTCAGTCGCTAAACATCTTGATTTCAAATGATGGAATAATTATATTGTTTCACCTATTAATCATTTATTATCATGAGAACATCAATCAGTTTGCTTTTCCGCACTAGAAAGCCAAAAAATTACAAATCAGATCCATTTCCAGTTTATTTACGGATTAAGGTTGACAGTCAACGTTGTAAAATTGCTATGAGCAGACAATGTGAACCAAACAAATGGAATTCACAAGCGGGAAGAGCTAAAGGCACTAAAGAGGATATCAAGCAATTAAACTCCTTTTTAGACGATACTCAAAACAAGATTCTTGATCTTCACAGGCAAATGACTGAATCTGGCGATGAAGTTACTATTTATTGAAACATTAAAAAATAGATTTACAGGAAAGGTTGGCAAGACTAGAACATTACTAGAAGTCTTTACAGATCACAATGAAAAAATGCGAGTTCTTGTTGGTCAAGAGTTTGAGAAAAGCACTCTTCAACGTTATGAAACTGCATTAATGCATACCCGTGATTTTATGGATTGGAAATACAACATTTCTGATCTTGCTGTAAGCAAAATCAACTTTGAGTTTTTGAATGAATTTGAATATTATTTGAGGAGTGTTCGCAAATGCGCAAACAACTCAGCAATTTAATACATTAAAAACTTAGGAAAGATTGTTCGCATTTGTTTGGGTAATGGGTGGTTAACTGTTGATCCCTATATTAACTATAAGCCTAAAACAACGAAAGTGCATTGAGTGGTTTTAACTAAAGATGATTTAACAAATATTGCTGAGAAACATTTTTCAATTCATAACTGTCCGAACAAATAATATACAAAAAAGGCCTGTATAATTCTAATTTTGAGTTGCGAAAC
>NZ_JBHULV010000012.1:0-821 GCF_042684645.1 Pedobacter alpinus | reverse complement strand
GCACTGTTGCAAAGTTAGCGATGAGGCAGCCTTTTGTCTTATTCAAAGGCCTTACATTTCAAAAACTCTGCTTACCAGGCGCATTTCGCCCAGGGGATCACCATAATAAAATGCTGAGGCCTGGCCTTTGCGTAGTGCACGCATCACCTCAATACCTTTGATGGTGGCGTAAGCCGTCTTCATGGATTTAAATCCCAGCGTGGCGCCGATTATCCGTTTCAGTTTGCCATGATCGCATTCAATCACGTTGTTCCGGTACTTAATCTGTCGGTGTTCAACGTCAGACGGGCACCGGCCTTCGCGTTTGAGCAGAGCAAGCGCGCGACCATAGGCGGGCGCTTTATCCGTGTTGATGAATCGCGGGATCTGCCACTTCTTCACGTTGTTGAGGATTTTACCCAGAAACCGGTATGCAGCTTTGCTGTTACGACGGGAGGAGAGATAAAAATCGACAGTGCGGCCCCGGCTGTCGACGGCCCGGTACAGATACGCCCAGCGGCCATTGACCTTCACGTAGGTTTCATCCATGTGCCACGGGCAAAGATCGGAAGGGTTACGCCAGTACCAGCGCAGCCGTTTTTCCATTTCAGGCGCATAACGCTGAACCCAGCGGTAAATCGTGGAGTGATCGACATTCACTCCGCGTTCAGCCAGCATCTCCTGCAGCTCACGGTAACTGATGCCGTATTTGCAGTACCAGCGTACGGCCCACAGAATGATGTCACGCTGAAAATGCCGGCCTTTGAATGGGTTCATGTGCAGCTCCATCAGCAAAAGGGGATGATAAGTTTATCACCACCGACTATTTGCAACAGTGCCAT
>NZ_JBHULV010000011.1:0-64902 GCF_042684645.1 Pedobacter alpinus | reverse complement strand
CAGATAAATCTACAGCCATTTTCTTAAAGGAATCATCAAACATTCGTTTGTTCATAGTTTCAAATTTAATGTGTTTATATTAAACCTGACTTTAAAATCCCTCTAGTTAAAGGTAGCAACTCCAACCCACTATTGCTCCAGTCCATGTAGCAGTGTTATATTGGAAATCCAAAGGAGTCTTATCAGAAATGATTTCTTTCAAGCTTTGAAGCTCGACTTCATTTAACTTAGCCTGCCGTCCTCTTCCAGCTTTATCCATTAACCCTTCAACCCCTTCGGCTTCAAATCTATGAACCCAATTTAAAATCTGTTTAAAACTAGTTCCGTAAAACTCTACTAGTTTCCTGCTCGACATTCCCTTCGATAATTGATAGATAGCATTCAATTTCATTCCAACCTTATACCTATCGTCCTTGGTAAACTCGGATTTGATTTGCTCAGATGTATAACCCTTAATTACTAATACATTTGCCATGTTTTTTTAGTAAATATAACATATTTTGTGTAATTATTTAACGGAATTTATATAATTCAACAGCATGTTTAGCGCCTAAGTCGTTTTTTAGATGCTTTTAGAGATTTCTCAACTCTCCTACTTTATCCATTTGACCGGGTATTTTCCCATATCTAACAACTTCATCTTGAACTAAATCTAATAGATTTTTCCCGTCAGCAGGATCAGGGATATTAATATTTACGTTATAATATTCTGTCACCCCATCAATGAAAAGTGAAAAATTCTGATGAACTGAGTATTTTAATATGTTGCCGTATTCAACTGGAAACCCACTACTGTCACACCCGAAATCGGCATAATAAGTCATCCAGAATTTTTGAACTTTTGCTTTTACGAGAACAGGAGGATCAGAGGATGCTACTCCGGCCATTTTTCTGAGCAAAGACGTATAACTTTTGCTGTCACCTTGACCAATTGCAAAACACCAGCTAGCAAGTTCTTCCTCTAACGGTCGCAGAATAACAGGCAATGTTTTTATTATCTGGTCTATTTCCTTTTGTTCGTCTGCTGCAACTTGAGCTTTTACAGATAGTTGCACTAGTAAAAAAATGAGGAATAAGATTGCCTTTTGCGATATGTTCATTTATGGCTTATTTTAATTCAACAGCATGTTTGGCGCCTAAATCGTTTTTTAGATGTATATAAATATCTTTGAGTTCTTTTACCTTTTCGATTTGGTTATCTATTTTTTCAAATCTCAGTATTTCATCCTGTACAAAATCTAACAAGGTTTTACCATCAACTGGATCAGGGATATCAATGTTTACATTATACTTTTCTTTCACAACATCAATGAACCAACTATAACTTCGATGGGTAGAAAATTTTAAAATATTACCAAATTCAACCGAGAATCCTGAGCTGTCGCAACCTAAATCCATATAATAAGTTTTCCAAAATTTTTGAACTTTAGCTTTTATAAGAAGAGGAGGATCAGAAGATGTCACTCCAGCCATTTTTTTGAGGTCAGAATTAAACTCGACATCATGTTTATCTATTCTATAACATAATTTGCTTAATTCTTCATCAGAAGGCCGGGGAATATCCGGTAATGTCTTTATTATCCGGTCAATTTCCTCCTGTTCGCCGGGATACATCCCTCGTCTTAACAGTTCAATGTTACCCGGGATTTCGAACAGGGAATATTTATCAGCACTTATCCTCAGCTTTACGGCTTGGCTTCTCACCATACGAAAGGATTGCGTATTATCTTTATTGATAACTGGTTTATAAGCAATGGCAGACCATACGCCATTTCCATCGTAGGTTATACTATCATACAGAGGCATTGCTACCTTATCCCCATCTATTATCCTGCCTTTTGTCCCATCAATTTTTAATAAAAAGTCAAGCTTCATTGAGGCTGGTTCTGTTTCTCTGGAAGTTACCCATTTCCCCTCAATGTGGTTTGCTTTTACATCCTGGGCGTGTAGGTTTGGTGCAGTGAGAGTTATAAGTATTAGTAAAAGGAATGTTAGTTTCATTTAATTCAATTATGTTTTTATAAATCTAATCTGCTCTAAAAACAGCCTCTTCTCTCAAATATGCAGGTGTATTTTTATCATTAATTATTTGGGCAGCTAGTTTATTCACCATTTCCTGATTTCCCTGTTCATCATAAAGATAAAGCAAAGCCATGGTTTTATAACAGACCCTTGTTTTATCCTCTGGCTTTAAAACGTAACCATTTATTTTTTGGATAAAGGAAGCTAGACTTTCTGTATGACGTAGAACGTTTGAGTATTCTCCAATCAAAACGCATAATTCCTTGGCACTCGGTTTAACTTTAGGGCTGTCGATTATAATTGCCAGCTCTGATACTAATTTATTATAGTCAGATTTTTCTTTATAGTATTTGATTTTTTGTTTTTGAGTTTCCAGTTCCGCAGATTGGGGTAGGAATTTTGAAATATATATTTTAAATGCAATGAAATCTAATTCTTTTGATTGCTTATCTGAACTAAAATTAGAAGCCATAGCTATCAATTTAATAAGCAGCTGTTCGCTCATTGTTTCTTTAAGCACTCTTTCTACGCTAGATTTGTTTAAGTACTCGTATAATTCTTTTAATTGAGCTTCTGTGGGCAGCGCCTTGGTAAAAAAAAATATCTCAAAAAGGTCTTCATTGTTTACAATGCTAGGTTGTTTTGCAAGGTAGGTTGTGATCAAATCATCAAGGCCTTCTTCATTCATTGTGCTAGCATTGTACACCCAATATTTAAATCTCGAGGGGTCTAAAGTTCCTTCTAAAACTTGCTTTTTCAATTTATAAAACTGCCTATAAGGATCTGCGGCAGCCCTAGCAGTACTTATCAATCCATTATAATCTGTGGCACCAATAACTTTATGGAGAACTTCTCCTTTAGCATTGAAATACAGTAATGCGGGGAATCCGGTTATGTTATATTTCTCTTTTAAAGCTAATCCATCGCCCTTTTCCATATCCAAGCTTATATTTATAAAGGTTGGATTAAAAGCTTTACCAGCTTGGTCTGTTGTTAACACCTCTTTATCCATTTGTTTGCAGTAACCACACCATGATGTATGCCCAAACAAAAAAATGGGCTTATTCTGAGCCTTGGCTTGTGCAAGAGCAAGACTCCATTGGCCATCTTTAAGAAAGGTAATGCCTGTAGCTTTAGCTGAATCGGGAGTTATTAAAAAACCAAAAAATAAGGTTAAATAAATATACTTTATAGTATGTTTCACCGATATTAAAACCAATTCCATTATGAATTATTTTATTGGAATATTGTTAGATAGTTTTGTATAAAATATTATATTTCTCAGGATGCCTGTTTTACTTTAAGATTGAAAGCTGCATTTTTTAATTGCTACAAGAAAAGGATGTTTCTATCCTGTACGATGATTCCCTATCGGTAATTTCTTTACTTTTAATTGCACTCTCTAAAGCTTCCGAATAATTATTTCCATATCCTACAGCATATTTTTTTAGCGAACATGCATATCCACTAACTTTTTTGAAATAACTAATAATTACCCCATTAGATTTACTGGAAGAACTGAATGACATGTTACTTTTATCCACTCCATACCAAGTATTTAGGGTGGATTCTATTCCATCTTGTATTTCTGTATAGTCTCCACCATAGCAAGAGTTGATAAATTTATAGCCAACCCCTTCACTAAACGTTACATTATCACACTTTTTCCCTTTATAAGCTATGCCAACCATTAATAAAGGACTTACTTTCTGGCTTTTTGGAACGAAGCTAAGCGATATTCCTATCGAAAAAATCGCTAATAAGATTGTAGAATATTTATTTTTCATTTTTATTGTTTTTACTTTTTAACCGCTTTTTATCTCTTTAAGTTTCTTTCAAATGGTAATTGTGAAGAATTAACATAGATTAATTTTTACCTGCTGTATTTGTTTCATCAGAATTTATTTTAAATAAACTGATACCTAACCCTATGCCAAACCAGGGTTGGTTTCTGTACACCCAATTTTGCTGTATAGATCCTCCAGGAAAATCTACACCCACTAAGAAACTTAGTTGTACATTATTTTTTTCCCACATCCACCCAACTGCTGGCGAAAACATAGATAATTTATAATCGTCTCTTTGCACCTTAATCTTACTCTCATCGGCGGTATAGCTGCTCAAACCTATATAAGCTAAAAAATTATGGGTAAAATTGGTTTTCCAATTGTGATGAACAGTCCAAGAAAATGTTGGGCCCACTGAAATGCCGCTGGCAAAATCAAATTGCCCTTTCTCTGTAGCAAAAGGGCGAAGTTTTATAGGCATAACTAATAAACCAATATTCCATAAACCACTTTTATTATCAAATTCTATTGAATTGTTTAATAGAGTTTTTGTTGGAACTAAATAATAGCTTTTTGAGAGGTCAATAGTGTCACTCGAAGTTATGGCCATGAGGCCATTAATATTTAATATTTTTGGATTTTCATCTGTTTTAAGCTCTTTGAAATTTTTTCTGGAATTTGCCTTATTACTATTCATTCTTTCGAGAAGGCTCTTTGCATTTGAATTGCTTAAGTCCCAAAATTTAATCATGCTATATGAGCCAATTTGCTCAATCACATCAAAAGCGTAATTTTTTTCAATTAAAATGCTTCTAATTAAAATAGTATCTGTTAATATTTTTCTAACTTCAACTGTTTCAACTTTACCATCTTCCTTGACTATAACAGTATCCTTTATTAAAGAAATTGTTGCTTTGTTACCACCAATTAATCCTTGCTCACCATAATACTTAGTGATATCAACAGGACTGACCAAGGTAGCATATTTTAAATATCTTGGTTTATTGTTAAGAGTTTGTGCTTTTAAAATACTTAAAGTACAAACCAAACAGAATGTTAATAGTATTATTTTTTTCATCTTGAATTAATTCAAAAACGGGTCTTTATTTTCTTCTTTGGCAATTTCTACCAAGCGGTAAACTGCTTTTTTAACACTTTCTGCTTTACTAAGTGGAGTAAATAAAAGGATGTTTGACTGTGAATTTTCAGTTATTTCGTCATTGTCTCCGGATTTTTTATTAAACATTTTACGGGAATAATTGAGATTGTTGCTAAAACGGATGTGATAATAAGAGGCTTGGTTATCACCCGTTTTAAATTCCATTTCTTTAAACAAATCCCAACGGATGTTCCAATATTTTTGTGAAATGTCAAAGAATCTGGTATCGCCTATCATTCCTGCGCTTTCAATAACAAGTTCACTTAAATTAAAAGTTGCTCCCGAACAAGTGCCCCCAGCAAACGGTAAGCGAAGCCCGATGACTTCTTGCAAAGTCCTATTTAAAAACGCTACAGTTTCTTCTTTACTGGGTTTCTGCTGCGCTAGACTATTAATACATGTTAATATTAGCATAACAATTAATAAGTTCCTAATAGTTTTTGTCATAGTTGTTACTTTTAAATTTAATCAAACTTTATAGGCTCAGGGGCTCCACATAATTTCCGCAAATGGTTGAAGGCTTGCTCAATTTTTTTACTGGGTAACCAATATTCACAATCACCACATGAAGAGTTATTTACCGGGATATATACTTCTTTAACTTTTTTTGGACTTTAAAAGTTACCAGTGTATTCTTCAAAATATTTACCAGGTGCTGCCTTTAATAACAGATAAACAATATAAGAATCCTCCTTGCCGCGGATATAAGATGAAATTGACTCAATATCTGCAAAGTCGATGACGTACTTTTCTTTATCTTTTTTCCAAGGGCTATAAGAAGTCCATTTGTAGTCTTTTTCATAGTAAAAAGTTAAAATGCTGTTTTCAAATTGGACTTTAAAATTAGTCTCGTTGTTCCTAAAACCGTTTTGATTACTGCGAGAAAAACTTTCTCCCTCAAAATGGCTTTTAATAAACGTAATTGTCTGTTCTTTATTTGGGACAGTTTTTTGGGCTTTTATGCTCAAACTGATAATCATAAATAATAGTATGCTGATTATTTTCATAAGTTAATTAAATTCTATTGGCTCAGGTGCACCGCTAAGTTTACGTAAATGATTAAAAGCTTTTGAAATTTTAAGTTCGCTCAAATCAATGTCACAATTTAGGGTTCTAAAGAGTTGGAGGTTCATTTTAGATACATAATTATCTCCTCTTTTGATCAGCTGTTTCTTGTTTTGAGTATGAAAAGCCAAATAATAAACACAACCGACATCATTTGCGTTGTTTTTAACAAATTCTATAAACTCAATATCACTAATATTAAACACATAGACTTCCCTTTTTTCCTTTTCACTAGAATAGAAGCCGTAGCTGTCCCAGGAAATTTCTAATTGATTGCCTGAGGCTTTGAAGATGTAATTATCTGCCTCTTTGATAAACTCTTTTTGAGAGTCCCAATAAAAAATGACTTCATGGTCACTAAAAAAAGATTTTATATATTCAATAGTCTGTTCTTTAGTTGGCCTGGTTGTTTGAGCGTTGGTGGTAATACTACATAAAAGGAGAAATAAAAATGGAATGAGTCTTTTCATTATTATTGGCTCTAAATCAAACAACTAAAATAAAATAAGTTAATATATTATTATATACCCAATGTCAGGTATTTTTTAATTTTATTTATCAGACAAGTGAATTCATTAAGTACGGACAATCTGTGTCACTTGATATAGTCAGTTGCCTCCACTGCTATGCCGTATTCCAATACCTGTTTAAAAGTTAATGGCTCATACACGTAATTATAAGGATGAACATCATAGCCCAAAATGCTGTCGCGTAGCTTGCAGCTCATAAAAAGCCAATAATCACGGGGCATTGTCACTGTCCGCGTCATGAGACTGCTTGCTGCCGCACCTTCAAGCACAGAAAATTCCCATTGGCCCATCAGCATACAGTATTCTTCGGGAAGCTGCTCCATTAGTGCAAAGTAGTCGCATATTAGGCTGAGGCTTTTAACAGAGCCTTTAATAAGCAACCTATCCATTTTTTCAATCAGCTCAACGTCCGCCGGAACAGGGATGATACTTGTAAAGCTTTCACCAGAATCATCTAATATGTTTTTGGCTTGCTGAGTACGTTCATGCTGCTTTTCAAGCTTTTTTGCTTCCAGAAGTTCGCTTAAGTTTTTTTTCGGCATAATGTCTCTTAATGTTTCATGGGGAGTGGGGTTTGATTCTTGCTTATTGAACCATGCAATGAAAATACTGACAAGGGATACTAAACCCAATAACAATAAAGAAATATAATCCAACATGTTACACTTTAATAGTAATTGACTTGTGAAATATGAGTGTAAGGATTTTTATACTATTTTAGAATTAATGCACAAAACGGTTATAACAAAATATATCAAAATAAGACTTTTGCAAGGCAATTATTAGTAAAGGTCAAAATAAAATATGAGAGTAAGAATAGCAAGGATTTCAAATAACTTTTATAGCAGGTGGTGAAAACATCCTGCTTTTTTTATTTTCATATTTTAAAGAAGACGCCTTTTAAATAATAGTAAATTGCTATATCAGTTGATTTGCGATTTGAAAACAAATCTGGAAATGTTCAAGAAAAAAGATTGGTCGAAAAGGTTGTATATAGAAAATAATTATTTGGCGTAGCTTTGCTTTCTTTAAAATATTGTTTATCAGTTGAAAGAACAATAATCAATTAAACTATAATTTACGATAGGTTTTAGTTCCCATAACAAACTCGTTTCCACCAGATCGCATCGCAAATCCAACAATTGATGGGGATTTCCATACATTAGTAGTAGATCCTCCTGTACCAGCGGGAAAATACTTGTAAGAATCACCCTCCCAATATAAACCTCGAATAAAGCGCACATTATCAATACATCTTCCACGTTTTGCAGAAGGAGGAAATGCAGTACCAGTTTCACTTACGAAAGCTGCTCCATAGTTATTTTCTTTATGATATATAATGCTTATTACTAAACCTGTAGACTGTTCTTTCCAAGAACCGTTAATGATATTGGGGTCTGCATCTCTAGCCTTTGCGGCAGTTTCAGCGTCTCTTGAGCACCCACAAAAAATTGATATCATAATAAATATCGAAATTGCTTTGATTATGTAAACTTTCATTTTATGATAATATTTCTCAAAAATATTAATCCTTCAAATGATCAACAATACCCACAATTGGGTATTTGTTTATAGCTTATAATATTAGAAATTTAGAGTTTTAATATGAATATGAAAAATCTTATTATCATACTAATTATTTGCTTCTCATTATCTAGCAAAGCTCAAACCTTATTTAAAGAAAATGGTAAATATGGTTTGAAAATTAAGGATAAAGTAATTTGTGAGGCGCAGTTTGACTCTGTAATGGTTAATAAAAGTTTGGAAGATAGTGTGATGGTTGTATATAGATACCCAGAACAAGCTTGGGGAATATTTACATTAGATGGGGAGGTCGTTTTTCCTTTCTCCCCATTAGAAATAGAACCATTTTCTAATGGTTTGGCTAAGGTCGCATCGTGGCACTTTCGTACTGAAAAAACGACAGATAATAGTCTAGGAGATCAATTTCTCTTAAATGAAAATTTTTCTAAGAGTCAGCTTTATCCAATGGGGCCAACTTATAAATACCATTTTATTGATAATAAAGGTAAACGCATAAACGAGGGAGTAAGCTACTACTATGCTGAAATTTTTAATAATGGAGCAAGTGTTGTGGCTGACATGGATTCTGTTGGAAACTGGAAAAGTAGTTTAATTAATACTGAAGGAAAGCGAATTGGTGATCCAAATATTAATTTTTTAACGTATGCCGGAGATGGGCTTTTTATCTTTTTGAAAGATCAAAAAGTTGGTTATACTAACTCTTACGGAGAAATAATTATACCAAATAAGTTTTTAGATGCCAAACCATTCAATTCAAATGGTTTGGCATTAGTAACTATTCCTGTTGAAACTAAAAGACAAAAGGCAAGCTTTTCAACTTATGAAGACGGAAAGAAAAATTATTATAAATTAGATCTGAATCCTCAATATAATTATGTAGCCACTTTAGATAGCATTAATAGCGAATATATCATTACCTTTTGTAAAATGGGAATGATAAACAAAAAAGGTTTATATGTTTTAAAACCTGAATTTGATTTTATAGATTTTCATCAAACTGACGCTATACCAACAGCCAGAGTAAGGTTAGGGGATAACTATGGTGTTGTAAACTCCGAAGGAAAATTATTATTACCTCCTATTTATCAAGAAATTAATTACATCCACCATCCCGAAGAGAATTATATTTTCAGAAAAGAAGATCGTTATGGTTTAATGAATGCTAATGGTAAAATATTATTAGATACGCTTTATAGTAGAATAGACCAAATATCATACGCTCCTAATATTTATTATAAGGTTACCATTAATGATAAACTTGGTTTAGTAAACGCTAATGGCGAGTGGATGCTTAAGCCAGAATTTTCAAGTATTAATAAATTTAGCGACCGTGATAAAATTTTCATTATATCTAAAGATGATAAAGCTGGGCTGGTTTCTATAAATGGGAAAATATTAATTTCTCCAGAATTTAAGTATTTAGAAGACTTTAAAAACAACTTAATTAAAGCAAACAAAAACGATAAATACGGTTTATTTAATCTTAAAGGAGATATAATATTACCGTTCGAATACGATGAAATTAGTTATGATGAACAAAGTATTTTTCCTGCAATTGTAGCAAAGAAGAAAATCAATGAAATTGTTGTAAGTAAATCTTATAAATTAGACGTAGATATAACTTCTGTTGAGTAACTAAAACTAGGTTCTCTTATCCAGGATTTGGTTAATAAGATATTAATCTTTAGAATAAAGTATCAGTTTGTGGGAAGTGTAACGCGGGTAAAGATTCCTTTTGCTTACATATCAAATTAAGATTGAAAACTGCATTTTTTAATTGCTACAAGAAAAAGATGTTTCTATTTTATATGAGGATTCCCTATCAGTATTTTCTTTACTTTTAATTGCATTTTCTAAAGCTTCCGAATAATTATTTCCATATCCTACAGCATATTTTTTTAGTGAACATGCATATCCACTAACTTTTTTGAAATAACTAATAATTACCCCATTAGATTTACTGGAAGAACTGAATGACATATTGCTTCTATCCACACCATACCAAGTATTTAACGTAGATTCAATTCCATCTTGTATTTCTGTATAGTTTCCGCCATAGCAAGAGTTGATAAATTTATAGCCAACCCCTTCACTAAACGTTACATTATCACACTTTTTTCCTTTATAAGCTATGCCAACCATTAATAACGGACTTGCTTTCTTGCTTTTTGGAACGAAGCTAAGCGATATTCCGATAGAAAAAATCGCTAATAAGATTGTAGAATATTTATTTTTCATTTTTATTGAGTTATTTTCCACTGTTTTAAAATATAATAGAGTTAATTTGTAATTGTTACCGTAACATTAGAATTAAAATATAGATTGAATCCATAAAGCGATGCGTACCATGTGCCAGCACTTGGGTTATTGAAAGTGCATGCTTCTTGTTCTCTATTAGGCTTAATACTGTAACAATCAGCAGTCCAGCTATATTTAGGTAGGTTTGTCGGAGGTTTTGGCCCCACAACTAGTGGTGCGGAGCCTTTTTTAACAAACAAGTCTGCTGTATTGTAGTAAGCACCACCGCTTTCGCTTGTTTTTACAGTCATGCTTTTAGTACCTGCTGGTACGTTAAAAGAAATTGTTTTTGTTTCATAAACATTTCCTTCAAGAATGGTATTAACTAGTGCAGTAACATTTGTTCCTGGGTTGGTTGTCCCTCCAGAGCCACCGCCCTGCGTGGGTGTGGTAGCTAAAGCATTATTTACATATATTCTAGGATTATTGTTCAATATTTCTATTTTAATTGTATTAGAACTATTTCCAAATAAAGATTTTGAGATTGTGCCAGTAAAAGTCTTTGTTGTATTTGTAATCATGGAATTTACTACATTAGCTCTAATTAGATTAAATGAATAAGAATTTACAGGAACAATTTGAATCTTTGATTCAGAAGTTGATAAAAGTTTATTATTAAGAACAAAATCTTTAACACCATTATAGTTTGTTGAACTTTTATCCAATTCCTCTGTTAAGATTTTAACACCTAATAAATCTTCCACTGCGAAATCAATATCTTTATCAATCTCTTTAATTTTTTCACAAGATATATGCGATAATGATAAAAGAGTAAGAAATAAATAAACTTTAAATTGATTTTTCATTACAATAATTTTAATTTTTTAAAGTAAGAACTTCTCAAAGCTACACTGTTTAACTAAAACGATAAATACCTAATAGTGGGTATTTTAATGAAGAAATTATACCCTGTTCATCCTATTTAGATTTATGCTTCCAATTGATTTTTTAATAGAGGCTATAATTGTACAATGGGTTTTAAAGCTAATGGTTTAAAGAAAAGGATGATTTTTTAAAGTGTAGATGGTTATATGCGCAAGCAGAAGAATGAGTGCTTAGCTAAAGAATAGAATATTCAAAAAACTAAAAATAATCTTAAAGTTTCTTCTAATCTGACTAAATAATATACGGTTATCCAAACGTTTTTGTAAGCTGTCGGATGAACAATTTTAAGGGAAGTTTTCATAAAAAAAGGATGAAGTTTTCAACCTCCATCCTTAAGCTTATACTCTAAATCCTCTTACCCCCTACTTTTCTAAAACTATAAATCAAACTTTATGCCTTGTGCCAAAGGCAACTCAGTAGAATAATTGATAGTATTCGTCTGTCTCCGCATATACGCTTTCCAAGCATCAGAGCCCGATTCTCTACCTCCGCCAGTTTCTTTTTCTCCGCCAAAAGCACCGCCAATTTCTGCGCCAGATGTACCAATATTAACATTGGCAATTCCACAATCGGAACCGTTAACAGATAAAAACAATTCAGCTTCCCGCATGTTAGTGGTCATAATTGCTGAGGATAAACCTTGTGGAACATTGTTTTGCATAGCAATTGCATCATCCAAATTTTTATATTTCATTAAATACAAAATAGGGGCAAAGGTTTCATGTTGCACTATTCTCATCTCATTACTCACTTCTGCAATACAAGGTTTTACATAACATCCAGAATGGTAGCCCTCTCCATCTAAAACGCCACCTTCAACTACAAATTTCCCGCCCTCTGCTTTGCACTTTTCAATCGAATTCAGATAATTTTTAACAGCATCTTTATCAATTAATGGCCCAACATGGTTATTGGTATCTAAAGGATTACCAATTTTTAATTGCCCATAAGCTTTCACAAGCTTTTGCTTAAATGTTTCGTAAACACTTTCGTGGATAATTAACCTACGGGTAGAAGTACAACGTTGCCCAGCAGTACCAACGGCACCAAAAACTGCTCCTATCAAAGTCATATCTAAATCAGCGTTTTCGGTAATAATAATGGCATTATTTCCGCCTAGTTCTAAAATGTGTTTTCCTAACCTTGCTCCAACAGCTGCTCCAACGGCTTTCCCCATTTTTGTAGATCCTGTTGCAGAAATTAAAGGAATATTTACGTCATAACTCATTAATTCACCAATATTTCTATCGCCAATTACTAAGCAAGAAATTCCTTCGGGTAAATCATTATTCTTTAAAACCTTTGCCATTATTTTTTGGCAGGCTATAGCTGTAAGTGGTGTTTTTTCTGAAGGTTTCCAAACGCAAACATTACCACAAACCCATGCCAAAGCAGCATTCCAACTCCAAACCGCTACCGGAAAATTAAAAGCTGAAATAATTCCAACAACACCTAATGGATGCCATTGTTCGTACATACGGTGTAAAGGCCTTTCAGAATGCATAGTTAAACCGTATAACTGACGAGATAAGCCGACAGCAAAATCGCAAATATCAATCATCTCCTGTACTTCTCCCCAGCCTTCTTGCAAGCTTTTTCCCATTTCGTAAGAAACCAGTTTTCCTAAATCTTCTTTATGTTTTCTAAGTTCTTCACCTAGTTGTCGCACAATTTCGCCCCGTTTTGGCGCAGGTATATTTTTCCATGTTTTAAAAGCAGTTTTAGCTTCTTCAACAACGTTTTTATATTCATCAACAGTCGCAAATTTAACCTTAGCAATTAATTTTGAATCTACTGGCGAATGAATATCCACAATAGATGATTCACTGCTTCCACTCCATTTTAAACCTGTACTTGATGCTTCATTAAGCGTGTCAATTCCTAAGTTATGTAATACCCCAGCAATATTTACTTGTATCATATCAATCTAATTTATTGTCAATTTTATAAATTTCACCTTAATAAAGGTTATTTTTGTAAAGTTAGTTTAATAAAGTATCTCATCAACACAACTCATATTTTACAAAATAAGCTATCCACATTTAACAGCATATTTAGCTAAATTCCAGTTCATTAACTATTGTGCTGTCTAATTGTTAATAAAAAAAATATCCATCATTTACATAATAATTATAATTTGAGGATATATAAAGAAACGTAAAAGTTTTTTTTATCATTTAAACGTTCTATTTAAAATTGGCATCGTATGGAAGAAGATTTCGAATTTGAATTTACCGAAGACCCCAAATTATCTGTGGAACGTTATGAAGAGATGATTCGTAACCACGATCAGTATTTTTTTGATGCCTTAGCTTTTGAAAATATTATTGATTATTACATGGATAAAGGTGATCCTGTAAAAGCATTGCAAGTAATAGACTACGCAGTAATGCAACATCCTTATGCTGCAATTTTCCACATTAAAAAAGCGCAATTACATGTATTTACCAACGAATTAGATAAAGCATTTAGTTCTTTACAAAAAGCCGAATTATTAGAGCCTTCTGAAGCAGATATTTACATGATTAAAGGCAATATTTTTGAAAGTTTAGAGCAACATGAAGATGCGCTTGATAATCTCAAAAAAGCTTTAGAAATGGCAGAAGTGAAAGATGAAGTGCTGATGCAAATTTCTTTTGTTTACCAAAACATGGGCGACTATGACGCGGCAGTAAGCTATTTAAAATTATGTTTAGAAAACAACATGGAAAACCAAGATGCACTTTATGAGTTGGCATTTTGTTATGATGTTTTAGATAAACAAGAAGAAAGCATACAATTTTACCAACAATATATTGACAGCGAACCTTACTCTTTTGCCGCTTGGTATAACTTAGGAAACGCTTTTCATAAACTTAATTTATTTGAAAAATCTATTGATGCTTATGATTATGCCATCTTAATTAAAGAAAACTTTTCGTCGGCTTATTTTAACAAGGGAAATGCTTTGGTACAATTAGACCGTTACCAAGAAGCAATTGATGTTTACCGCCAAACTTTTGAGTACGAACCGCCTAATGCCGACACTTATTGCGCTATGGGCGAGTGTTACGAAAAATTGGAGAAAATGGATGAAGCTCGTTCTTTCTATAAAAAAGCTGTTAAAATGGATACTAAAATGGCCGATGCTTGGTATGGAATTGGAGTGACATTAGACTTTGAGGAGCGATATTTTGAATCTTTACATTTTTATAAAAAAGCCTTAAACCTAGATAATGAAAACCCAGATTATTGGTTTGCCATTGCAGATGCTTATTATAAATTAGGAAACTTAACAGAATCTGAAGAAGCTTATGAGAAAGTTGTTGAAGTTAACCCTTTAGATATTGAAGCTTGGTTAGACTATTCATCAATAGTTTTTGAGCAGGAAAACCTTAAAAAATGTATAGAAATTATTGCAGAAGGCATTAAAAACAATCCAGATTCGGCTGATTTATATTACCGCTTTGTAGCCTACTTATTTGCGGACGGACAGTATAACGAAGCACTAACTCAATTACAAATAGCATTAAATACTGATATTGAAAAGCACTATCTTTTATTTGAATATTTACCACAACTACAGAACAACAAAGTAATTATTGATATTATAAATAGTTACACCAAATAGTTTATTGTAACATTTTATTTAAAAATTAGCTATTTGCAATAAATTGATTTTTTTTTAGGATTTTTGCAACCGAATATGAATTATACGTTAAATAATATTCCAGACAGAACGGTTAAGCCACGCCAAAACGGACTTACCATGGTGATGGATAAAGGATTAAGTTTAAGGCAAGTAGAAGATTTTTTAGAAGTTGCCGGCACACATACAGATATTGTAAAATTAGGATGGACAACTTCTTTTGTTACCCCTAATCTTAAAGAAAAACTAAAACTTTACAGAGATGCTGGCATTCCGGTTTACTTTGGAGGTACTTTATTTGAAGCTTTTGTAATCAGAAATCAGTTTGATGATTACCGCAGAGTTTTAGACCAATATGAAATGAAATTTGCTGAAGTTTCTGATGGTTCAATTGAAATTCCACATGACGAGAAATGCGAATTTATTAGACAATTAAGTACTCAGGTAACTGTAATTTCTGAAGTAGGTTCTAAAGACGAAAAGAAAATTTTTGCGCCATATAAATGGATTAACTTGATGAGAGCAGAAATTGAAGCGGGTTCTTGGAAAGTAATTGCAGAAGCAAGAGAGGGTGGAAACGTTGGTATTTACAGAGATTCTGGAGAGGTACGCCAAGGTTTGGTTGATGAGATTTTAACGCAAATACCTGAAGAAACCATTATTTGGGAAGCTCCGCAAAAAGCACAGCAAGTTTGGTTTATTGAATTAATTGGCTCAAATGTAAATTTAGGAAACATTGCTCCAGCAGAAGTTATTCCGTTAGAAACCATAAGGTTAGGTTTACGCGGAGATACTTTTAACCACTTTTTGAATCAGACTAAATAAAAAAAGGAGAGCTTTAGGTTCTCCTTATTTGTATAATGAAAAAATACGGCTTAATAGGATTCCCTTTAGGGCATTCTTTCTCTGAGAAATACTTTACAGATAAATTTGAAAAAGCAAATCTTAAGAATTATAAATATTCGCTTTATCCTTTAGAAGATATTAAAGATTTTCCCACACTACTTGCAAGCGACAATGAACTTTATGGGATAAACGTAACTATTCCGCACAAAATTGAAGTATTGCAATTTTTAGATGAAGTTGATGCTGCAGCCAAAGAAATTGGTGCTGTAAACTGTATTAAAATTGTACATGGCGATACTGTTAAATCACTTTTTTCTGGTGAGTTATGCACTTTTAAACCCAGCAAATTCAAATTAGTGGGTTATAATACTGATGCTTACGGTTTTGAAAAATCACTAGCACCTTTCCTTAAAAAACATCATAAAAAGGCTTTAATTTTAGGTAATGGTGGTGCTGCCAAGGCAATAAAATATGTTTTAGAACAACTAAAAATTGCTTTCAAATTTGTGAGCAGAAAACCAGAAGCTGATATGTTTAGTTATGCTGATTTGAATGAAAGCATATTAAATGAATATCAAATCATCATAAACACCAGCCCTGTTGGTACTTATCCAAATGCCAATGAATTTCCAGCCATTCCTTACCAATTTTTAACAGATAAACATTTACTATACGATTTAGTGTATAACCCAGAAGAAACGCTTTTTCTTAAAAAAGGAAAAGAAAAAGGCGCTGCAATAAAAAATGGTTACCAAATGTTAGAGCTGCAAGCAGAGAAATCTTGGGAGATTTGGAATAGTTAGGTTGTTTAATTAGTCACTTATAAGCATTAATCTAATAAAACGATATCTGATTATAGCTAGAACTAGCATCGGGGATAGCTATCTGGTTAAGGCTTTTTTTCAAAGCCTGTTTTTTTAGTCTCCTTCTGTTGGATAAGAAACCGAAGCAAAGAGGGGTAACGAGTAAAGCGACCAAGTCTAAGCAGGCAAATGCCCAAAATATTTAGCTTTTTTTTACAAAAATAAATCAGTAGAAATTTATAACTTCAAAACCTAATGAAATATCTATTTTTTCTGCTATTTATTACACTTTTAGGTGCTGCCGCTTGTAGTAATAAACCAGATTATGCGCCAAAACCAAGGGGTTATTTTAGGTTAGAATTTCCTGAAAAAGAATACCAAATTTTTAATAAAAACCCTAACTACAGTTTTGAATATCCAAAATACGCTCATATGTATTTAGATAGTACAGATGGTTATCGTCCAAACTGGTATAATTTAACCTACCCACAATTTAATGCTCGTTTACACATTAGTTATTACCCAATAAATGGTTTAAAAGATTTAAACCAACTGGTTGAAGATTCTAGAAAATTAGCTTTTAAGCACACCGTTAAAGCAACTGGTATTAATGAGGGAGTGATCACTACAAAAGAAAACCAAGTTTATGGCGTTTATTATACAATAGATGGAAACACCGCATCATCTACCCAGTTTTTTTTAACAGATAGCAATAATAACTTTTTAAGAGCAGCATTGTATTTTAATGAAAAACCGCAGCCAGACTCTATACAACCCGTAGTCAATTTTATTAAAACTGATATTGATAGAATGATTAAGACCTTTAAATGGAAAAAAAATTAATCCCAATAAATGAAAAAAATTACTCTAATTATTATTTTAAGTGTTATTGCTTTTAATAGCAAAGCCCAAAATATATTACAGAATATCAATTTAGCATCTGAATTTTTTATTCAGTTAGACTCTGGCAATTACGACAAAGCTTACAGTTTATTTGATGCGTCAATGACTGAAAAAGTGAAGCCAGAAAATTTAAAAGTTTTATGGACGCAAATTACTTCTAAACTAGGGAAATTTGAAGGTATTGATGGTGCTACAAATAAAAGCCAAGGCGATTTACAATTGGTGATTTTAGAAGGTGGTTTTAAAAATGACACTCAGCCTTTTCAATTTGCATTTAATAAAGAAAGTAAAATTGTAGGATTTTTTATTTTACCAAAAAACCCAGAGAGCACTTATAAATATCCGAGTTATGCCGACCCAAACTCTTTTACAGAAAAATTAATTACCATAAATACTGGCAAGCATAATTTACCAGCAATGCTTACTTTGCCCAAAGATAGTTTAAACTGCCCAATAGTAATTCTGGTTCATGGCTCTGGCCCGTCTGATATGGACGAAACCATTGGTCCAAATAAACCCTTTAAAGACATAGCCGTTGGTTTAGCCAGTAAAGGAATTGCTTCTATTAGGTATGTAAAAAGCACCATGCTTTTTGCAAATGAGTTTGTTGGTGCTTTTACAGTTAAAGAAGAAGTTATAAATGATGCACTTACTGTAATTGATTACGCTAAAACAGTACAACAAATAGACTCTACAAAGATTTACGTTTTTGGGCATAGTTTAGGAGGCATGCTAGCACCACGTATTGCTAGCTTAAAACCAACAGAAATTAAAGGACTTATTTTAGCAGCTGCACCAGCAAGAAAGCTGCAAGATTTGGCAATTGAGCAAAATAATTATTTTTTTAAGCTACAAAAAGATACCGCTAAAACTGCACCTTTAGCTTTTGCTAAAGCCATAAAAGACTTAAATTTCACTAAAACGTTAAATGCTAAAACACCTCAACAAGATTCGCTTTATTTAGGTTTACCTGTTTCTTATTGGGCAGATTTAAACACTATGGACCAAGTTGTGATTGCAAAAACACTTAAACAAAGAATGTTAATAATACAAGGTGGCAATGATTTTCAAGTAAGTACTACCGATTTAAAATTATGGCAGGAGGCTTTAAAAGGTAAAAAAAATGTAGATACTAAACTTTACCCAATGCTTAACCATTTGTTTGCTTTTGTGCCAGAAAAAGGGGATAATAACCAATACCTTAAACCAATTAATGTTGACCAGCCTTTAATAGAAGATTTGGCTAGTTGGATACTTCAAAAATAATGGAATTAAAAACATTTGTAAATAATCCTTATCAGGAAAATACGTATATAGTTTATGACGAAACTGGGCAATGTGCAATTATTGACCCCGGAATGTACACTGCTACAGAGCAAAATGCAGTTGTAAATTTTATAAAAGAAAATAGTTTAACACCAGTAATGTTGTTAAATACACATTGCCATATAGATCATGTTTTGGGTAATAAATTCATTTTTGACCAATATGGTTTAAAACCGCAATTTAACAAAGGCGAATTACCTTTATTGCAAGCTATACCATCTTATGCGCCACAACAGGGTTTTAATTATGATTTATCGCCAGAACCAGATACTTTTTTACCAGAAGGCGGAGAAATTAATTTAGGCAATGGAGTTTTAGAACTTTTGTTTACTCCGGGGCACTCACCAGCACATTTATGTTTTTATAGCAAAGCTGATGGTTTTGTAATTGGTGGCGATGCGCTGTTTAAAGGAAGTATTGGTCGTACAGATTTACCAGGTAGTAACCACAAAATATTATTAGAAAGCATCAAAAACCAACTTTTTACTTTACCAGAAGAGGTAAAAGTTTATCCGGGCCACGGGCCATACACTACCGTTGGTTTCGAGAAATTATATAACCCTTTTTTTAATCAATAGTATTGAATACCGCCTATTATATAGCTAAGAGGTATCTTTTTTCTAAAAAATCTACCAATGCCATAAATATCATTTCCGGTATTTCTATGTTGGGCGTATTTGTAGGTAGCGCAGCCTTGATAGTAATATTATCTGCCTTTAATGGGCTCGAAAATCTGGTCATCTCTTTATCAAATACGCTTACGCCAGATATTAGAATTGTACCTGCTAAAGGCAAAACCTTTGATCCTAATAATAAATCGCTTTTAGCTTTTCAAAAAAATGAAAAGGTTGCTATTTACGCTGAAGTTTTAGAAGAAAAAGCTTTACTCCGTTATGGCGAACAACAATTTATTGGACAAATAAAAGGTGTTAGTCCACAATTTTTAGAGAATAACAAATTAAAAGCAACTTTAGTACAAGGCAATTTTACTTTGGAAGAAGATAATACGCCTTATGCAGTAGTTGGTTCTGTGGTGCAATACACTCTAGGCATTAACATTAACGACCCGTTAAGGGTTTTAGAAATTTACTCTCCTAACAAAAGAGCATCGTCTGGCTTTAGCCCTACAGATGAATTTGTGAGCAGATATTTAGCACCAATAGGTGTTTTTGAATCTAACCAAGAGGCGGACAATCAAATTATTATTCCAATAAAAACGGCGAGAGAATTATTGGCAGAACCCAAAAACATTACCGCAGTAGAAGTTATTTTGAAAGACAGTACGCAATCTGATGCAGTTGTTAACGAGCTACAAGAAGATTTAGGAAAAACCTTTGTAGTAAAAGATCGCATACAGCAAAATGCCCTTTTATACAAAATTTTAAACTCTGAAAAATGGGCGGTTTACCTTATTCTTACTTTTGTACTGGTAATTGCTACATTTAATATTGTAGGTTCTTTAACCATGTTAGTAATAGATAAACAGAAAGACATTGCTATACTAAGTAGTTTAGGCGCAAATAAAACCATGATTAGACAAATTTTTTTATTAGAGGGTTTAATGATTTCTTTTATTGGTTGCTTATTAGGTTTAGTTTTGGGCGGCTTATTTTGCTACCTACAAATGGAATTTGGTTTTATTACCATGTCGCAAGGCAATATGGTGGTTAATGCCTACCCCATGGCATTAAAAGCATCAGATTTTTTATTGGTTTTTATAACGGTTTTTATAATATCGTTTATAGCTTCATTTATTAGCTCGAGGTTAAGTGTTAAAAAATTTGAGCAATTAAAGCAGGCTTTGTAATCATATTAAATTAACATCATTAGTTGGGCGTTCGAGCGGGCTTTACGTTACAATCTTTTTAATCCTGAGCGGAGTTGAAGGAAAAAAGGATTTGCACTGTTATCCCTAACGCAAATTTCAACACTATGTAAAATCGAAACCATCTGTTTGTAAATTGTTTTTTTATCAGACAATAAACAAAACCATTTTAAAATAAAGTGAAGCTTAAATCTTCATTTAAACTCCACTTTATTCTTCTTAGGTAGATTATTATTTTATCAGCGATTTGTTTAGCGTTATTATAAGCTCTTAATTCTTTTTCTTGGTAATTATTATTACTCCATTGGTACCTTTATCACCATAAGCTTTAATTGCAGCTTCACCTTTTAAAACATCAATTTTTTCAATATCCTCAGGTTTTACAGCTTCTTTCCAATCTTTTGTTTCTACAATTTTCCCATCAATAACTATAAGCGCTTTATTCAGAACCATATTAACTTTTTCATTAAGTTCCTGTCTCTTCTCATCTGTTATTTCTATATCTTTCTTAGGAGCATTTTCTAAACCGGCGCTAATCTGGAAAAATATTGGAATGGTATAAC
Organism: Pedobacter alpinus; assembly: GCF_042684645.1. Taxonomy (NCBI): domain Bacteria; kingdom Pseudomonadati; phylum Bacteroidota; class Sphingobacteriia; order Sphingobacteriales; family Sphingobacteriaceae; genus Pedobacter; species Pedobacter alpinus. Next base: position 43,717 of record NZ_JBHULV010000011.1, on the reverse strand, counting down.
TTACTCTCACAGGTTCACCATTCTGCATACCTGGATTCCATTTTGGCGATATGGCTAAAACCCTTACCGCTTCTTCATCACAACCACCGCCAATTCCTCTCACAACTCTTATTTTTGTTAAAGAACCATCTTTTTCTACCACAAATTGGCAAAAAACTCTTCCATTAATATTTGCTTTTCTAGCCTCTTCGGGGTATTTAATATTTTCGGATAAAAATGCCCCAAAAGCTTTTATTCCACCCGGAAAAGTGGGAAAATTTTCAACCTTTGAAAAAATAGGGTCATCATCTCCGGCTTTAAAAGACATTACTTTTACTTCGTTTAAAGCTGTTTTTGGGATAGTATCTAATTGCTTGTTGTTTTTAGTTTGTAATTTCTGAGAATTACTTTCTATATCTTTTGCAACCACAATTTTCGATTTCTCATCGGGCACTAAAATTTCTTCTAAATTTTGCTTTGATTGTATCGTTTTTACAAAATCATTAATTTTTTCGTTTTGGCTAATTTTAGCTGATGATAATACCATGGCTAATAAAAATAACGGTACTGATAAGCCATATTTTAATACAGCCATTTTGTTTGATTTAGGTTTTTGTAACATCTTGATTCGGGTTTTTAATAGTGAATGATTAAAAAAATTATTAGTAAGCTGATGTGGCGCCAAGCCAAAACTTTTACTCAATAGTAATAGCGCATAAGCTTTTTTATCTTGTGTAATTTTTACTGCTTCGGCATCGGCAATAAACTCATGAGTTTCTTTAATTGCTTTTTTATACAAATAACATATTGGATTAAACCAATTTATAATGGTTACCACCTCAAAAAACAATACATCTGCCGAGTGGAATTGCTTCGCATGTGTAAGTTCATGTTTCTCTATTTCTTGGTGTTGGCTTAAAGCACCACTTATTTTTACCTTTTTGAAAAAAGAAAAAGCATCAACAGTTTTATCATCTTTAAAAACTTGTTTCATTTTAAACAACTGGTAAAACAACTTAAAGCTTAAAAACAACAAGCCTAGTATATAAATCATCAGCAAATAATCTCCTAAAACTAAGCCTTCATCAGCGCTAATTGGCGTTGCGAAGCCATCCATTATTAATACATTTGCGTTAAGCCAATTATTTTGTACCTGTTCTACAACAAAAAGAGATTTTACCCAATCCGTTTGAAAGAGTGGAATTAAAACTGAGAAAAAAGTAGCACCTACTAAATAAACTCTGTTCCAATTGAAAAAAGTTTCACCCCTTAAAAACACACTATAAAAAGCATAAAACAATACCAAATAGAGGTTAATTTGTAAAAGATAGCTTACCCAATTCATAATTATTTGTTTTTCATTTTTTCAATTAATTTTATAATCTCATCTGCTTCAGTAATGTCTAGCTTCTCTTTCTTTACAAAAAAAGAAAACATACTTTCTACCGAATTTTCAAAATAGCCGTTCAACAATTTATCAGCAGCAAAGTTTTTATACTCTTCTTTACTAATTGCTGGGTGGTACTGGTGGCTTTTACCAAATGCTGTGTGGCCTATAAATCCTTTTGTTTCTAAAATTCTTACAATTGTAGAAACTGTATTATATGCAGGTTTTGGTTCTGGCAATTGTGCTATTATTTCTTTAACAAATGCTTCTTTTAAATCCCATAGCACTTGCATAATTTGTTCCTCAGCTCTTGTTAAATCTCTCAATTCCTTATCCATTTTCAATATTTTAATAATCTATAATCAAATATAAAACTAATTATTTAGTTTACAAACTATTTTTTTAGTTATTTAATTTTGGATTAATAATTGATTATATTTAGGCGTAAACCTTTAATATGAAAATAACCTTTCACGGTGCTGCACAAACCGTAACCGGCAGCAAACATTTAATACAATTAAAAAACGGAACCAATATATTGTTAGACTGTGGCTTGTTTCAGGGGCATGGCTCGCAAACAGATGAAATGAATAGAGATTTCGGTTTCGACCCTGAAACTGTGAATTATCTTGTTCTATCCCATGCACATATAGACCATTCGGGTTTAATACCACGTTTAGTCGCCGAAGGCTTTAACGGAGACATCATTTGTACACCAGCAACTTTTGATTTATGTAAAATACTTTTGCAAGATTCGGCTAAAATACAAGAGAGTGATATTAGATATGCCAATAAACGAAGGGCAAAAAAAGGAGAAGAACTTTTTGAACCACTTTACACCGCTAAAGATGCAAGAACTGCTTTAACTTTTTTTAAAAGAGTTAAATACAGTACCATTTACCAAATAGAAGAAGGGGTAAGTTTAAGTTTTGAAGATGCTGGGCATATCATAGGAAGTGCTTCTGTACATTTAAACATTAAGGAAGATGGTAAACTTACTCGTATTTCTTTTAGTGGAGATGTTGGGCGTTATAAAGATTTAATTTTAAAAGCACCCTCTCCTTTTAGGCAAGCAGATTATATTTTATTAGAATCTACTTACGGAGACAGTTTACATGAAGATGCTGTACCAGCAGCAGATAAACTTTTAAAGATAATTGAAGACACTTGTTTAAAAAGAAAAGGCAAACTAATTATTCCGGCATTTAGTGTTGGTCGTACTCAAGAAGTTTTATATTCTTTAAACAGTTTAGAATTAGCAGGCAAATTACCTAATGTGAAATATTATGTAGATAGCCCTTTATCAGAAAAAGCCACCATGGTGGTAAAATCTCATCCTTGGAACTTTAATGAAAAGGTACAAGAAGTTTTAAAAGTTGATGACGACCCATTTGATTTTAAAGGCTTAAATTACATTGAGGATGCTGAAGAATCACGAGCTTTAAACGATGACCCAACACCAATGGTAATTATATCTGCAAGTGGTATGGCCGAGGCTGGTAGAGTGAAGCATCATATCAGAAATAACATAGAAAACCCTAATTGTACAGTATTAATGGTTGGTTATGCAGAGCCTGCTTCATTAGGTGGAAGATTAAAAAACGGTGTTAATCCCGTTTCTATTTTTGGAGAATACTATCAAGTGAATGCTCATATAGCATCTTTACAATCTATGAGTGCGCATGGAGACCAGTCTGATTTAATTCACTTTTTAAACGGACAAGATAAAACAGAGTTAAAGAAAATATTTTTGGTACACGGCGAAATTGATACTCAAAACATTTTTAAAGCTGAGTTAAACAAGCGTGGATATGAAAATGTAGAAATACCTAACAGGCATGAAAGTTTTGAGTTGTAGAAAGAAAATTTTTAAACAATAATTTAAATTGAAGATTTACAAAATTGATAAGAAAATAAAATTAATCCGTCAATAATAAAAAACAAGACTTCTTAAAATCATAAACTATTTTGTATTTTAGATTCCCTATGAACACATTTTCTAACATAAAGGAATTACTAAAAACGCTTATAAGAGAGCATAAATTGTTGACAGAAATGTTTGAGAAGCGGAAAACGCTTTCATATAAGTATGATTTTGCGTTAGAAATGGTGGATTATGATGAGGAACGAATCCGATATTTGATTTCTCATTCGGTAATTAGGGAGAATGGCAACTTTCTTGAAATAGACGACCAATTTTTACAATTTTTTGAACAGACTTTAGAAGTAAACGAAGAAATAAATACAGCTTCAATAAACTCAAATATTCAGAATGTTAAAGAAAATATTATATACTATCTTAAAGAAAATAACGAAACAAGAAAGTATGATTACTTAAGGAAAGTAAAAAATGCCTTGCGTAAAATTGGAAATGTAACTTTAAGGAATGTGATTGATCTGAATAGAAATACGGAAAACACTTTTAAAAACGAACCAAATTACAAGGTAAAGAAAGCAAAACTTGAAAATCTTGACCAAAAAAGAATTGACATTAACTCGTTAATTCAACAAACCTATTATTTAGTTTCTGAAGAAGAACAGACATTTTTCAAATCGGCATTAGATGAAGAGCTGAATAGAGTAATCACACAGCTTAAACTTCAATTAAACGAGTGTCGGCACAATCTTATCAATATTCAAAGACAAATTATTGAATACCTGAATCAAATCAAATATCATAGTGGCGTTATTGAAAAGCTCAGACAAATAAAATATTTGAAAGACCAGTTTACTTTAAGAACAGACAGTGATATTGATTTGGTTTTTACAAAAAACAATGATGTACTTTTTGAACCAAATCCAGCATATCCTTTAAAATTGAGTTTAGAGTATTTGCAGACTGATAGTGTTGCTTTCGATAGTATCAAGAAAATTGTAAAGAAAATGCAAACAACTGTAAAAATAAAAACTCCATTAGCTGGAACGATCTCCAATTTATATCTTCAAAGTAACATAGAGGAAGAAATTCAGATCAATTTGGAAGAAATCAGAAATAGTTTTGTTGCTTCAGGAAATAATTTGTTCGATTTTGTTATAGCTTATGATTATGAAAAAGAACTTCTTTTTGATGAGAAAGTAACAGTTTATTGTCAACTAATTTCACAATATGAATCTTCATTCAATTTAACAGGACAATACAGCTCACAAAAGGAAATAGAATACGCATTAGTTTATCCAAAATAACCAATGGAAGCACCAAAATATACCGCCGATATTTTTGACCTACTTAGCAAAGGGAAGTTTATTTGCTCTAACAGTAACGAAGAGCATATTCGAAAACTATACGCAACTATTGATACTGAACAAAACCATGATTTCTTATATGACTATTTTCTAAACATTAATTTTATTTTAGAAAAAGGAGATGAATACTACTATTTCAGCAGACGAGAAACTACTGTTGATTTAGAGCGAAAAATAGAACAAGCATTTAAGTGGATTGATATACTTGATTTTTTAAAAACTTTTGATAATGCCTTTGGTTCCGGTTATCGTTTTACTCCTTCTGATATATTGGTAAAACTAGGTCTGGATGCAGAATTAAAATCTAAAATTGACGGAATTAAGAGATATAGTGGCGGAAAAGAAAAACCGAATGAAATTTTAGAAAAGATATTGAACGATTTAGTTAAAGATAAGTTTCTTGACATAGAAGACCCCAATTTTAATCAATATAAAGTACTGGCATCTTTCAAATATTTGGAAAAAATCGTGATGACCATAAATATTTCAGAAGACATTAAGAATGAGATACCTGAGTAAAATAATAATGATTGAGAGTGCAAACGTCAGATATACGGAAGTAAATTTGGACGGGAATGTACATTTGATTGGCACACAAGGTGTTGGCAAAAGCACTTTGCTTAGGGCATTACTTTTTTTTTACAATGCTAATCAACAAAAACTGGGAATACCAGTGGGTAAAAAATCTTTTGTTGATTTTTATTTTCCTTACCCCAATTCTTATATCGTTTATGAAGTAACAAGAGAAACAGGGGCATATTGTATTTTACTTTCAAAATCTCAAGGTCGTGTGAGCTTTCGATTTATTGACGGTGGCTACAATAGAGATTATTTTATTGACAATGCTGGAAATATTTTTGAAAATTGGGACAAAATAAGATTAGCATTAAGTAAAGACAGGATAAGCAGTTCTAAAAAAATAGATCGCTATGAAGATTATAGAAATATTCTATATGGTAACAGTCAAGGATTAGGCGCTGAATTCAGAAAATATTCGTTACTGGAAAGTAAACAATACCAAAATATCCCAAGAGCAATTCAACATGTATTTCTTAATTACAAGGTAGAGAGCGAGTTTATTAAAGACACTATTATTAAAGCCTTAAATGAGGAAGAAATAAAAATAGATCTTTCAAACTATTCGCACCATCTCAAAGATTTTGAGAACCAATTAGGTGATATTAAAAAATGGACAGAAAAAACAAAAAGTGGAGAAATACTTGTCCGAAAGCATGCTGAAGTAGTTATAACAACATACGCTTCAATTAAATTTAATAGAAACGAAAAGACAAAATTAGCTGGCGAATTGGTTTGGCAACTTAATGAAATCCAAAATCACCAACCTGAAATAAAAGAGAAACTTGACAAAGAAGAAAGAAAGGAAAAAGTACTTTTTGAAAAATTAAAAGAGATTGAAACGAAATTTCAGAATAAAAAAGATAAAATTTATGCAGAAATAAGTGTATTTAATGGCAAATTGAAAGATGCCAAAACAAAATTGGACGATTATGTACAACTGAATATCGAAACCATTATCAAAAGAGTAGCTAAAAAAGCAGATTGGGAAATGGAAAAAGAAAACCTTACCCAGCAAAAAGAGCTATTAGAATCGAATTATACGGACATAAATCAAAAATTTGAAGCTCAAATCAATCAGCTTCAAAATCAATCAGTTGCTTTTGAGAATTCAAAACAAACAGAGATTAATACAAAAAATCAAAATCTGTTTCATTTTAAAGAAGAACTAGCTAAAGAGTTTCAGAAATTAATTGATGAAATAAAGAAACAGCATCAAGAAAAAGTAGATTGGGCAAAAAACTTAGTAGAAGAAAAGAAAACGACAATTTCTAATTTGAAAATTAGAAAAGTAAAAACTGAACATAGAAGTTTTTATGAAAGTGAAATAGGCCACTTACAAACTGAAAAACATAATTTTTCTGAACAAATACGCTTAGCTAAAATTGAAGTAAAACAATCAACTGCAGAAATAGAAACTATAAAAAAGCAGTGGGAATTAGAGAAAGAAAGGATTGAAACAAAAATTAATAGCCAAAAAGAGAAAATTAATTCCCAAATCACTAAAATCAATTCCCAAATAATCAATATTAATGATAAGGTTGAAAATAGTAAAGATTCATTGTATGGCTGGCTAAGCAATGAATATCCTAATTGGGAAAAAACGATAGGAAAAGTAATTGATGAGGAAAATGTTTTGTTTAAATCAGGCTTGTCTCCAGAAATTATTTCAAATACTGATTCGAGTTTTTACGGCATCCAATTAAATTTAGATGAGATTGGGAAATCTGTAAAAACCGTGGCAGATTACGAAAAAGAGAAGTCAGATTTAGAGAAAAGCGCTGTATCTCTGCAGTCTGAAATTTCAAAAATTGATGAACAATTAACTGCTGAAATTGATAATCTCAAGAAAAAACAACAGCCAAAAATAACAAAATGCAAGGAAGTCATTCGTAAAAACGAATACGATATGGAATTATATGGTCAAAAGTTTAATGATACAATCATCAATTTAGATGAATTAATGATCAAAGCTTCTGATGAAAAGAAAAAGACAATAGTTCAAATTCAACAAGAGATTGAAAGAGTAAGTGCCGAAAAACTAAATGCAGACATAGCAGTATCTGAGGTTGAAATTGAGATTAAAAAACAAATAAACAATAAGGAGAGGGAGAAAAACAAGAAAATCGAAATTGAACTAAGTCATGTAAATGAGATTATTACTGAAATTAAACTATCCTTAAAAAGTAAACAAGAAGAGATTAGAAATAAAATTGAAGCTTTAGAATTACGGAAGAAGAAAGAATTAAATGATAAAGGAGCTGATACAGAAAAAATATCAACTTTTGAAAAAAGAATCAACGAGCTCAAACTTGAGTTAAAATTTATTGAAGATAATCGGGATAAAGTTACTGAGTATAACAAAGACAAAAAGGAGTTTTTTGATAAGGTTGAGATTTTTAAAAGTCAAAAAAGTATTTTAGAAAATCAGTTAAATGCAGAGCTATCAAAACATCTGCTACAAAAGCAAAGAAGTAATGAAGATTTGGAGTTGCTCAAAAAAGAAATTGAAAATATCAGAAAACAGCTTGAAAACATTGATGAAGATTTAGATGAATATAAAAAATTTAGGCTAACAGACTGTTTTAAAAGCACACCAGAGCTTTTAATTGACGCTATTACAGAAAATAGGACAGAGAAGCGTTGTGTAAATTTAATAGCGGAGCTTAACGAAAAATATTATACCGGAATACAAAGGTATAACGATTTACAGGTAGCAATTAATAAATTTAACGGCAATTTTTCTTCACAGAACATCTTTAAATTCAGAAACAATTTAGTTGAACAGAAAGAATATTTCCAATTTTCTGAAGACTTACAGGAATTTGTTGAAGAAGATAAAATCTCAGATTTTGAAAAAAGAATAAATGAGCTTTTTGCAGAGATAATTAGACAAGTTGGAAAAGAGACGCGTGAATTAATGTCTAAAGAGGAGGTAATTGAAAATGTTATAAGAGACATTAATACTGATTTTGTAAACCGAATTTTTACAGGTGTAATTAAAAGTATTGAGTTAAGGGTTGTACAAAGTGAAAATAAAATTGTTCATCTACTAACAGAAATTAAAAAATTTAATGACGAGCATATCCATGATATTGGAACATCAAATTTATTTTCGACAAACGAGCATACAAGAGAAACAAAAAATAAAACAGCGATTCATTTGTTAACTCTATTAACATCAGAAATTGCTAGGTATAAACATAACGATATTAACCTTTCTGATACATTTGAATTGGAATTTAAGGTTGTTGAAAACGATAATGACACCAATTGGGTTCAAAGTCTTGCAAATGTAGGGTCAAACGGAACGGATGTTTTGGTAAAAGCCATGATTAATATTATGCTGCTCAATGTATTTAAAGAAGGTGCAACAAAAAACAAGTTTAAAGATTTTCGATTGCATTGCATGGTGGATGAGATAGGTACACTACATATAGAAAATGTAAGGGGATTATTGAAGTTCGCCAACGATAGAAACATCTACATTCTAAACGGATCACCTCAATCTATAGATGCGCTGGCATATAGATATACCTATAAACTCGCCAAACAGACAGATATAAGTGACGGAAGACCAGTCACGATAATAAATAGATTAGTAACAAATAATAGAGACAGACAATGAAACTGCCTATAACTATTGCTGAAAAACTATTACTGCTTGAAAATGGAGTGGCCATTCCTTCAAGTAAATTGAAATACGAAATGATTTCAGAAATGATTTCTGAAGGAATACTTTACAAACTAGGAAAGCATAAAAGCACCGTTCAGTTAATTAAGCCAGAGCAACTAAAGTTATATCTAGAAAATCGTTTTTCGATTAAAGACCTTTCGATTTATATTGAAGCACACAAGAAGGAAAATATTACGAGGAGCGAATTAGTGGCTATTTCATCCGATTCTAAGCTAACCAAGGTTAGAACTTTTAAAGGTTTTTTAGTGAATAATTATACTCCAATTCAAGCAAAACTCAATGAAGACACCATAACATTAAATCCAAAACCCGGAACTTTTCAATTTATATTTGATTTTGAATACTTTGTTCCTGAATTAGATGTTGTAATTATTGGAGTAGAAAATCCTGAAAACTTTCGTTATATAGAAAAACAAAAATACTTATTCAATAAAATGAAGCCGCTTTTTGTGAGTCGTTACCCTCAAAATCAAAGCAAAGATTTAATCAAGTGGATAAAATCTATTCCGAATAATTATTTGCATTTTGGCGATTTTGATTTTGCAGGAATTGGTATTTATTTAAATGAGTTTAAAAAACATTTATCTGGTAAAACGCAATTCTTTGTTCCAGAAAATATTGAAATTCTAATTTCAGAAAACGGAAACAAAAGAAGGTATGATATACAAAAGATAAACTTTGACATTCACTCTATTGAAGAAGAAAAACTTATCGCTTTAATAAGCACAATTAACAAATATAAAAAAGGCTTAGACCAAGAAATGTTAATCAAATAATTAATGAACTAAACTAGGTCAGTAACCATCTAAAATAAATTACTAAGACCAAACGGTCAAAAAGCAGGAGCATTTTATACTCTTTTTTGACTTACATATTAATTGCACAAATTGTACAAAAAATATAAATGATGAAAGTTTTGAATTGTATGGAATACTGAAATATAAAAGCGTCAAACTGAAAGTAAGAAGCTTAAATCTAAACGTATTAAAGCAGATTGTTGCAAGCAAAAGATTATAAAAAAAATGGTTTCCTGTGCAATTGAAACCATTTTTTTTATTAATCTATATTCTATTGTGAAGCAATATCAGAAAAGTACCACTTATCAATAACGCTTTGGCGTTCTTTAGCGGTTAAATTATAGAATTCGGGGTTTTTCTTAATAAAAGTTTTAAGTGCTCCCATTTGAGTGTAAAAAAGTTCGGCGTATTCTCCGGAATTTACCATACCATATCGAGTGAGAAAATCTGCATAAGATTTTTCATTTCTAAAAATTTTAGTCGCATTTGCTGCTAATTCGGCTACTGCTTCTTTTGATGCAGGTAGTTTAAAATCGAATTTTTTAGCGTCAAATAATTTACGAGCTTCTAAATAAGCATTAAAATCTTTGTCTTGATTGGCATAATAGTAATAATACTTAAGGTCTTTTTCTGTCTTTTGAGCAAAAACACTTGCACTTAAGCACATTAATAATAAAATAACAACTTTTTTCATCTTAGGTTTATTTAATTTAAACTAAAGCTAACCTAATTAAGATTTCAATTGCTTCAAAAGTTTTGCACATTGTGTGGTAATCATTTGTGAAACAGGCTCAAATAATTCATCATCATAATATGGGTCTGGTACGTTATCATCATCTAAAAACAGTTTTACCTTATTTTTTTGTTCCTCATTTTTAGCCAAAGCAATTACATCTTTATAGTTTTGCTTATCCATCACAAAAATATAATCGAAAGCATCAAAGTCGTTAACATTAAACTTGCGAGCTTGCTGACCAGAAATATCAATACCATTTAGTTTTGCTATTTTTATAGAGCGATGATCTGGCTTAGCACCAATATGGTAACCCCCAGTTCCAGCCGATTCTATTTCCCAGTTTAAACCTTCTTGCTTTACTAGATGTTCCATAACTCCATGTGCCAACGGAGATCTGCAAATATTGCCAAGGCAAACCATTAATATTTTCATAGTGTTAATTTTGAAGGAGTGAGGGATTGAATGTTGAATTATTGAGGTTTGAATTAATGTTGAACGAGTTTTTAATTTTTAGCTTTCAACTTGAGGCATTGTGCCTTAAGCTTTTCGCTTTTCGCCTTCTGCTTTCAGCTCCTTTACTGTTTACAGCTTAACTTTTCTTTCAACCAAAACTGATGTAACATGCCAGATTGTAAACTTTTAACTTTTAATAAGTTATCTGCTTTTTGTTCTATAAAAAACACCTCGATAAATTTACCGCTTCTATAACAACTGCCTTGGGTTTTATACTTGTATTCAGAATCAACAAAATTACCTTCAAATTTTAAAGAATCGTTATTAACCACATAATAACCTTTTGCATACTCGTACCAAGTGTTACTATCATAACAACTGCCTCCCTGTAAGTTTACTTTAGAAAAGTTTTTAATTTTCACATAAAAAGAATCGCAATTAAACTTAAAATCAAATTGTTGGTAGCTTGCCAATTGATCTTGGTTGGGCAAACTATCCTCTGTCCAAATGCCCTGTATAAAATCTTCGCCTGATGATTTTACTTGTTTGTTAAAAGTACATGAGCTTAAATAAAGCATCATAAGTAAAACCAGTAAAAAGTTAATGTTGAACTTCATGTTTATATTATCATAGTTTGTTTAAACATATAAACAGACTTTCTTGTTTTAATTTAGCTCTTTTCGGCTAGTTCTTTTATTTGTACTAAAATAGGCATCCATCCCTTACCATTATTATATTCTTCATTATACCTTTTTTCTTCTTTTACCACATTTCCATGGTTTAACAGCCTGTTTAAAATTTATCTAATAATTTATTTATGCTTCTTTTCGGCTACAAATTCGTTAAATTTTTTCGGTACATTAATTTTTTAAAAGGAACTCAAGAGTGCTAAAGCAGTTTTCGAGATAGTAGCTTTGCTATCTCTCCAAAATTTGCCTCTTTTCGCTCAAAAATAAGCTATAAACATTTTCATAATATAAATTTAAACAGGCTCTAAGTTTTTTGCTTTAACGATTGAAAAGGTATCTTTTCTATTTGTCATCTTGAGGGGAGGCTAAGACTCACAAATAAAAAAGACACCTTGCCTACCGGCAGGTATGCAGTAACAAGCGTGTTTAAACGCCATTAATACCTATTTTAAAGAACCTACCATATCTTCAGGTTTTACCCATTCGGTAAATTGCTCAGAAGTTAATAGGCCACTTTCTACCGCTGCTTCACGTAAAGTTTTGTTCTCTTTATGTGCTTTTTTAGCAATTTTAGCGGCATTTTCGTATCCAATGTGAGGGTTTAAAGCTGTTACCAACATTAAAGAGTTTTCTAAATGCTTTTGAATTTCTGGGAAATTTGGCAAAATTCCATTTGCACAATTGTTAGTGAAAGAAACACAAGCATCGCCAATTAACCTAGCAGATTGTAATACGTTAGAAGCAATTACAGGTTTAAAAACATTCAATTCAAAATGGCCATTAGAACCACCTATAGAAACAGCAACATCGTTGCCCATAACTTGTGCACAAACCATTGTTAAAGCTTCTGGCTGTGTTGGATTAACTTTACCTGGCATAATAGAAGAACCTGGTTCGTTATCTGGAATGATGATTTCACCAATGCCACAACGTGGACCCGAACTTAACATACGGATGTCGTTAGCAATTTTCATTAAAGAAACTGAAGCTCTTTTTAATGCACCAGACATTTCTACCATGGCATCATGTGCTGCTAAAGCTTCAAATTTATTAGGAGCGGTAATAAATGGTAAGCCAGTTAAATCTGCAATATGTTTTGCAACCACAACATCATAACCTTTTGGCGTATTTAAACCTGTACCAACAGCGGTGCCACCCAAAGCCAATTCTTTAACAGCTTCTAAAGCGTTGTTAATTGTTTTGATAGAGTTGGTTAATTGTTGTGCATATCCAGAAAATTCTTGCCCTAAAGTTAACGGAGTAGCATCCATAAAATGGGTACGACCGGTTTTAGTAATGTTTGCAAATTCTGTTGCTTTATTAGCTAAAGTATCTCTTAACAAAGTTATACCTGGCAAAGTAACCTCTACCACTTGCTTGTAAGTAGCAATGTGCATTGCCGTAGGGAAAGTATCGTTTGATGATTGTGATTTATTTACATCATCATTTGGGTGCAATACCTTTTTATCATCTGCTAAAGAACCACCATTTATTACATGCGCTCTGTTTGCAATTACTTCATTAGCATTCATGTTAGATTGCGTACCAGAACCTGTTTGCCAAATTACCAACGGAAACTCGCTATCTAAGCTACCAGTTAAAATTTCATCACAAGCTTTAGCAATTAAATCTTTTTTATCTGCTGTTAAAACGCCCAAATCGGCATTAGCCATAGCTGCTGCCTTTTTTAAATAAGCAAAAGCATGTATAATTTCTATAGGCATTGAAGCTTCTGCTCCTATTTTAAAATTATTTCTTGAACGTTCGGTTTGTGCTCCCCAGTATTTTTCTGCCGGAACTTTTACCTCGCCCATGGTATCATGTTCTAATCTGTATTCCATTTGTTTGCTTTTTGTTAGGTAGCAAAATTAGAAAATTTGCTGTTATTACCTTAACATTAATTATGCAAATGTGTAAAACTCCTATAGTTTTTATAATAAGATAATTTATAATTTTCCGCTTCGTTAAAATGTATAAAATTAAAAATGATAAAATCTCCGTTACCTTATTTAAGCCTAATCCTTATTTTATTTATAGCCGCTTGTTCTTCATCAACATCAAAAAACAACAATGAAGGTGATGAGAAAAAAATTGACCCCAAAAGAGACAGCCTTTTATTAGTTTTTGATACTAAAAACAACAATAAAAAATTAGATGATTATTTTAATGAAATACACCGCAAAAGAAATTATAACGGTAACGTTTTAATCGCAAAAAAAGGTAAAATAATTTATGAAGGTACTTTTGGCTGGGCCGATTATTTACACCGTGATTCTTTAAAAATTGATTCCAAATTTCAGTTAGCCTCTGTTTCTAAACCAATGACAGGTACCGCAGTATTGATGTTGGTTGAGCAGGGTAAACTTAAGCTAAACCAAACAATTGAAGAGTTTTATCCAGAATTTCCTCATAAAAATATTACTATTGAAATGCTTTTATCACACCGTAGTGGTTTAAACAATTACGTTTACTTTACAGATGATATTTGGAAAGAAAAATATAAAGGCATGTCTAACAAGGATGTGATTAAGCTATATGCTGAACATAAACCCGCTCCTTATTTTCCACCTAATAGGCAGTTTCACTACAACAACAGTAATTATATGCTTTTAGCTGCAATTGTAGAAAAAGTAAGCGGACAAGATTTTGATATTTTTATGCAAGAAAATGTGTTTAAGCCTGCCGGGATGAAAAATACTGCAATTTATTCTACCACTAAATATGAAAAAATACCTGTTGATGTAGTGGGTCATGATAGAGTTTGGAGACGTTCTGTACGTCAGGATTTTTTAGATGGTACTACCGGCGATAAAGGCGTTTATTCTACCGTTGAAGATTTATTTTTATTTGATAGAGCTATTACAGAAGGCAGGCTGTTAAAAAAATCAACTCTAGATTCTGCCTATAAACCACATAGTAAGTTACAGCAAGATTATTTTGGCTATGGTTTAGGCTGGCGTATGTATGTAGATTCTGCAAAGAAAGAGCAAATTATTTACCATACAGGTTGGTGGCATGGTTTCCGTCATATTTATTTAAGAGACCAAAAAAGAGACATTACCATTGTAATATTGAGCAATTTAGTTAATGGAAGCATTAACCAAATAGACGATGTATATAAAATTTTGGGGATGCCTGTAGTACGTCGAGGAGTAGGTGCTGATGATTAAATTATCGTATTTTGGCAATCTAATTTTTCATTAAAAAAAGTTTACCGTAAAATTAAAATTTCTGTAAAACTTAACGTCAAATTTATTTTGGAGTTGATGTTGATAATATTGTAAATTACGAAAAAACCAAATTACAAAACATTAAAAAATTTTTATGACTGAGCAAAAAAACTATAGTTCTGCACTATACACCCTTATTACTGTATTTTTCTTTTGGGGATTTGTAGCCGCCAGTAATGGAATTTTTATTCCGTTTTGTAAAACACACTTTAATTTAACACAATTTGAGTCTCAATTAATTGATTTCACTTTTTACGGTGGCTATTTTATAGGTTCTTTGGTTTTATATTATACATCCCAAATATTTAAAGTAGATATTTTAAATAAAATAGGTTTCAAAAACGGTATTATTTACGGTTTAATTGTTTCTGCATTGGGTGCGCTATCAATGATTCCCGCAGTTAATTCTGGTTCATTTACATTTATCCTTATTTCTTTCTTTTTAATTGCTATCGGATTTTCATTGCAACAAACAGCCGCCAATCCGTTTGCAGTTGCTTTAGGTACACCAGAAACCGGTGCCGATAGGTTAAATTTAGCTGGTGGGGTAAATAATTTTGGTTCGATATTAGGGCCAATAATTGTAAGTGTTATCCTGTTCGGAAGTGCCGCAGGTATTTCTCCAATAGCAGTAGAAATCTCATCTATTAATAACCTTTACTATATTTTAGCAGGTTTATTTGTTGCTGTAGCCATATTTTTCGCAATATCTAAACTACCAAAAGTAACTAGCGATGAGCAAATTGAAGCCAGCCCTAAAACAAATGTGCCTTTATTTATAATGTTCGTCGCCTTCATGCTAATCTTGGCTTCCGATGTTTTAACAGGTATAACTGGCTTATCAAAACCAACATTTGTTTACCTTTCACTTGCCATTATTGTACTAACACTGCTTTTTGCATCAAAATCTGCAAGTAAAGCTCCAGATGGATGGGGTGCAATGAAATACCCACAACTGGTTTTAGGTATGCTTGCAATTTTCACTTACGTTGGAGTTGAGGTAACTATTCAAAGTAATATGGGTGCATTGCTAAACCTACCTAATTTTGGTGGTTACAGCGAATCTGCAATTTCTCCATTTATTTCTTTGTACTGGGGTAGTTTAATGATTGGGCGATGGACGGGTGCTGTAAGTGCTTTTAAACTTTCTAAAAATATTAAAAGAATTTTAACCGTACTTGTGCCAATTTTAGCTTTTGGAGTTATACTTTTTTTTAATCATGTTACTGGTACAGACATTTCACAAATGTATATTTATGTAATTTGTGTAGTTGTTTTGATTATTGGTTTTTTCTTTAGTCAAGAAAAGCCAGCTAAAACTTTAGCAATTTTCTCTATTTTAGGAGCTTTAGCAATGGTAATAGGTTTATTAACAGACGGAAAAATTGCCACTTATGCATTCATTAGCGGTGGCTTATCTTGTTCTATCATGTGGCCTTGTATTTTTTCTTTAGCTATAACAGGTTTAGGCAAATTTACCAGCCAAGGTTCTTCATTTTTAATTATGATGATATTAGGTGGCGCAATAATTCCACCTGTACAAGGTATTTTAGCAGATGAAAGCGGCATACATTTCTCTTATATTATTCCAGTAATTTGCTTTGTATATTTGTTATTTTTCGCTTGGAAAGTGAGCAAAGAATTGAAAAAGCAAGGTTATGATGTTAATAAAATTGAAGCTGAGGGCGGTCATTAAATTGAGGTGTTTTTAGCTAAGGGCGAGCGTAAATATTCTTTTAAAGGTATAATGAGCAACTTGGTGTATATTTGACATTCTTTTGCTTTTTAATTCATTCTTTAATTGGTTTATTACTTTTTCCTGCGCAAGCATACTTACTGATTTAGCTTTTTCAATTAAATGTTTACGATATTCTTTCCTTGCTGTTTAACAACGGGGATGTTAATTTCCTCTGTTTTTATTTTTATTAAATACTTCATTGAAAGGACTCATTTTTGAGTCCATAAATTTGAAAAGTAAATTTTACCTTTAAGTATCTCAAACTTAGTTTTACCTATAAATCAGAAATCACTATTTAAGTAAGCCAAGCCAACTATTTAAAAACATTTCTTAGTGCATAATTGACGGAGCACCTAATTTATAGTATAACAAATTACAATCTTTTCTTTTAAATGTCAAATTAACACTTATATTTGTTAATTCTAAGATAAATTATGCCTGAACCATCAAAATATATAAAATCGTTAATAGCGGTTGATTGTTTGATTTTTGGATTTGAAAATCAAATGCTTAAAGTATTATTGATAAAAAGAAAGCTGAAGCCTTACCAAAATGAATGGAGTTTAATGGGTGGATTTTTAGAAGGAGAGGAGTCTGCAGACGAATCTGCTTCAAGGGTTTTAAAAGAACTTACTGGGTTGGATGGTATTTTTATGGAACAGATAAAGACATTTAGTAAGCATAATAGAGACCCTACAGAGCGGGTAATCAGTATAGTTTATTCTAGCTTAATTGACATTTCGAAATTTGAAACACAGTTAAATCATGAATATGAAGCAAGGTGGTTCAAAATTACAGAAGTACCTGATCTACTTTTTGATCATGCAGAAATGATTACTGCCGGCAGAAATCATCTTAAGAAAAAAGCTGCTTTGCAACCTATATTATTTGAGCTTTTGGCAGAGAAATTTACGCTTCCACAAATACAACAACTTTATGAAGAAGTGTTTGAAGCTAATTTTGACAAAAGAAATTTCAGTCGCAAACTATTAGCTAGTAAACTCCTGAAAAAACTAGACGAAAAAGACAAATCAAGCTCAAAAAAAGGCGCTTACTATTACCAATTAGACAAACAAACTAACCATTATAATTTTAATATTCTTTTAAACTTGGCTTATAGCTCTTTGTAAAATTAAGAAAATGAGTACAACTAAATATGTTATTGGGGTAGATTATGGAACGGACTCAGTTCGTTCAGTAATTGTTGATACCGCAAACGGAAACGAAATTTCATCGGCTGTATATTACTATCCTCGCTGGAAAGCTGGATTGTATTGCGATGCTTCCCAAAGTCAGTTTAGGCAACACCCGCTTGACTATAGCGAAGGTTTAACGGAAACTATAAAGCAGTCCATTGCGAAAGCTGGCGCTGAAATAGCAAAAAATATCCTAGCTATTTCTATTGACACCACAGGTTCTACACCAGTTGCCGTAAACGAAAATGGTATCCCATTAGCTTTACTACCAGAATTTTCAGAAAATCCAAACGCTATGTTTGTACTTTGGAAAGACCATACCGGCGTTGGCGAAGCTGCAGAAATAAATCAACATGCTGCAAAATTCGACATCAACTATTTAGCTTATTGTGGAGGAATTTATTCTTCAGAATGGTTTTGGGCAAAGTTTTTACATATTTTAAGAGTAGATGAAAAAGTAGCTGCTCACACTTACGCTTGGGTAGAGCAATGTGACTGGTTACCGTTTTTATTAACGGGTGGAACTAACGCAAAAGATATTAAGGCAAGCCGTTGCGCTGCTGGCCATAAAGCACTTTGGGCAGAAGAGTTTGGCGGATTACCACCAGAAGATTTCTTCACTTCACTTGATCCAATTTTGGCTGGTTACAGAGACAAACTTTTTCAGAAAACTTACACAGCTGACCAAAAAGTTGGAAACCTATCAGCAGAATGGGCTGAGAAATTGGGGCTAAGTACAAATGTTGCAATTGGAGTTGGTGCTTTTGATGCCCATTTTGGCGCTGTTGGCGGGCAAATAGAACCTTATTATTTAAGTAAAGTAATGGGAACTTCTACCTGCGATATTTTGGTTGCGCCAAATAAAGACATGGAAGGTAAATTAGTTGCTGGTATTTGCGGACAGGTTAACGGTTCTGTAATTCCAGGAATGGCAGGTTTAGAAGCAGGCCAATCTGCTTTTGGCGATGCTTACGCTTGGTATAAAAATTTGCTTTTATGGCCTATCAGAAATATTCTTTCAGAAAACCAGACTCCAGAAACCGAAGCTATGCTTGCACAAATTGAAGAGCAATTGATTCCTATACTCAGCAAAAAAGCTAACGAACTCAAACTATCAGAAAAAGATGAATTTGCCGTTGATTGGTTAAACGGCAGAAGAACACCAAATGCCAACCAAATGTTAAAAGGTGCATTTTTTGGGTTAGATTTAGGTACAGATGCCGTTAAAATGTTTAAAGCTTTGGTAGAAGCAACGTGTTTTGGCGCAAAAAATATTGTGAATCAGTTTATTAACCAAGGTGTAAAAGTCGAGGGTTTAATTGGTTTAGGTGGCGTAGCAAAAAAATCGCCTTATATCATGCAAATGATGGCCGATGTAATGGATATGCCGATAAAAATCCATAAATCTGAACAAACTTGTGCCATTGGTGCTGCTATGTTTGCAGCTACAGTTGCTGGCATTTACCCAAAAGTGGAAGATGCAATGGAAGCAATGGGACAAGGTTTTGATGCTGAATACCATCCAGATCCTGAAAAAGCAAAAATCTACGCCAAGCGTTTTCAAACTTATATTAACGCCGGAAATTTTATTGAAGATTCTTTGAATTTAAACGCCAAGCCATGAACTATAAAAGCATTAGAGAGGAAGCTTACGAAGCAAATATGCAATTGCCCAAATTGGGTTTAGTACTTTTTACTTTCGGTAATGTTAGCGCCGCTGATAGAAACCAAGGGGTTTTTGCTATTAAGCCAAGCGGAGTTCCTTATGAAGATTTATCGCCAGAAAAAATGGTGATTGTGGATTTTGACGGCAACACCATTGAGGGAAATTTAAGACCATCATCAGATACAAAAACACATGCCGTTTTATATAAAAACTGGGACAGCATTGGTGGCATTGTACATACGCACAGCACTTATGGAACAGCTTGGGCACAAAGCTTAAGGGCAATTCCTATCTACGGAACCACCCATGCAGATCATTTAACGGTTGATATTCCTTGCGCCCCACCAATGGATGATGAAATGATAAAAGGTAATTACGAGTATGAAACTGGCTTTCAAATTATTAATCATTTAACCGAAAAAGGTTTAAGCTATAAAGAAGTGGAGATGATTTTGGTTGGTAACCACGCTCCCTTTTCTTGGGGAAAAACTGCTGCAAAAGCAGTTTACAACAGTGCCGTTTTAGAAGCCGTTGCACAAATGGCATTATTTACAGAGCAAATTGAAGACAAAGTAAGTAGGATGAAAGACTCTTTAATCCAAAAACATTACGATAGAAAACACGGAGTTGACGCTTATTATGGGCAGTAGGCAGTAATAAGTGAAAACTCTAAAGTTAAAAATATTTGTAAAAGCTCTTGATACTTGATACTAAAATCTTGATACAAAATAAATAAAACATTATAAAAATGAATACTTTAAAAAATTTAGAAGTTTGGTTTTTAACTGGCACACAAAACCTTTACGGTGATGAAACATTAAAACGAGTTACTGCACACTCGCAAGAAGTAGCCAAGTTTTTAGACCAAGCGCCAAACATCCCGGTAAAAGTTATTTTTAAGCCCATCCTAAAATCATCAGACGAAATTTACGACACCATTGCACAAGCAAATGTTGCTGAAAACTGTATCGGTATCATTACTTGGATGCATACTTTTTCTCCGGCAAAAATGTGGATCAGAGGATTAAGCATCCTTAAAAAACCGATGCTGCATTTACATACTCAGTTTAACCGTGATATTCCTTGGAGCACCATTGATATGGACTTTATGAACCTTAACCAAAGCGCACATGGCGACAGAGAATTTGGTTTCATGGTTTCGCGTATGCGTATCGAAAGAAAAGTAGTCGTTGGTTTTTGGCAAGATGAAAAAGTGCTGGAAGAAATCAATGTTTGGACAAGGGCCGCTGCGGGATGGAACGATTTACAAGGCGCTAAATTTGCCCGTATTGGTGATAACATGCGTTTTGTAGCTGTTACAGATGGTGATAAAGTAGAAGCAGAAATGAAATTCGGTTTTTCTGTAAACACTTACGGTGTGGGCGATGTGGTTGCAATCATCAACGCTATTCCGCAAACTGACGTAGATGCTTTGGTAAAAGAATATGAAGAAAGCTACACTTTAGCAGCTGATTTATTAGCAGGTGGTGCAAAAAGAGAATCAGTTGTTGAAGCTGCGAGAATTGAATTGGGCTTAAAGAAATTTTTAGTTGATGGTGGTTTTAAAGGCTTTACAGATACTTTTGAAGACTTACACGGAATGGTACAATTACCAGGAATTGCTTCTCAACGTTTAATGGAACAAGGTTTTGGTTTTGCTGGAGAAGGCGATTGGAAAACCGCTGCTTTGCTAAGAGCTTGTAAAGTAATGGCAACCGGTTTAGAAGGCGGTACTGCTTTTATGGAAGATTATACTTATCATTTTGACCCGAAAAACCCAATGGTTTTAGGTTCGCACATGTTAGAAATTGACGCTTCGCTGGCCAAAGGAAAACCAAGTTTAGAAGTTCACGAATTAGGAATTGGTGGCAAAGCGGATCCTGCTCGTTTGGTATTTAACGTAGCTGCTGGAAATGCATTAAATGCCTCTTTGGTTGATATGGGTAACCGTTTTAGGTTAATTGTAAACGAAGTGGAAGCTGTAGATGCCGAATATGAATTACCAAAATTGCCGGTTGCTCGTGTTTTATGGAAACCATTGCCAGATATGAATACAGCTTGTACCGCATGGATTTATGCCGGTGGCGCACATCACACTGTTTATAGCCAATCTTTAAGCACCGCTTATTTTAGAGATTTCGCTAAAATGGCTGGTATTGAGCTGGTAACTATTGATGCTCACACAGAGATTCACCAGTTTGAGAAAGAATTGAAGTGGAGTGAAGTGTTTTATAAATAGAGATAAGGATATTTTTGTATGGGAAGCTCCTCAACGTTGAATTGGGGAGCTTTGTAAAAGAGTTAAATGTAAATATAAAATAACAATTTAAAACCTTTGGCCTTGTGGCGGATAAGGGATAATATAATACGTATGGTTTAATGAGCCTCCATTAGGAAAATCTTGCAGGCTTATTAATCAGTACTTACAACTTAGTTTGTTTCTACTTTATAATTCTGAAAAATAATCCATCTTTTATAAAAGTTCAAATAACAAACCTTTTAACCACAAAGATTTCATTTGTGCTTTCTTTAATTTGGCATCAACAGCTAACTGCTTTTCTTTTACCTCTATCAATTTTGATTCTCTAGAATTTACCATAAATAAAGAACTTTCACCAAGTCTTAATTTCATTTCTTCCCCGTTTAACAACTGCTCGCTTGCTCTGTAAGTTCTATTTAACACATTAAGCTGATTTTGTAGGACAATTAACTCACTATTATTCTGATTTAATTTATTTTGCAAATCATTTTCAACTACTTTTTGCTCTAATTCTGTTTGTCTAATTTTAATCTTAGCTTCTGCCAAATCTCCCCTAGCTTTAGAAAATGTTAACGGAAAAGAGAAACGCACATTCACTTTATTATTCTCATTCCAATACGTAGGATTTATGTTTCTTAAAGCACTACCGCCTTGATTAAGTAATCCTAAACTTACACCTAACTCGGGTTTTAAGCTTTCTGCTTTAAGTCTTCTTTCAATATTCAAATCACTAATTTTGAAATTATAGCTTAATAACTTTGGGTTATTAATAATGTCAGTTTGCGCCGTTAAAGGGACTTCAATGTTGTTTGAAGGTATTATATTTAGCTTTTCAACATCAACTGGTAAGTTGCCTGTTAACCATAAAAAGGTGCTTAACATGTATTTAGCCTGTTGTAACTCTAACTGAGCCTGTTGCCATTGTACCTCGCGTTGTTGTACGTTAACCATTGCCTCTACAGTATCAATTGCCGGTTTATCACCACCTAAAAACCCTAGCCTTGTTGCCTCATATCTTGTTCTGGCTAAGCCTAGTGCATTATCATAAACTTGGGCCGTTAGGTATTTATTTTGCCAGTTTATAAAGTTCTCGGCGGCGTCTTGAAACAAATCGTTTAAAATTCTAACTTGTTCATTTTGGCTTGATTGCTCAAAAATACTAGCTTGCTTAAACGCAGCCCTACGGCTATCCATTAACAATCCTTTACCTAATTGAAAACTTAACCCGGCATAGCTTAAACCTTCACTAGGTAATTTACTCTCGGGATTAAGATATGAGCCTTCTGCTTGGCTGTATGAGCCCTTTAATTCTAACCCGTACCATAAAGGTAGTTTTACTTGCGGCGTTAAAAAAGAATAATACTCTGTACCGTCATAAAATTTTCTATCAAATTCAGCATCTAATTTTGGGTCAAAACCACCTAAAGCTTGTGTTTTTCTTGCCTTAGCCAAATCTGCCAGTAATTTTGCCTGCACAGTTACCGGATGATTTATTTTTACAATATTGATGAAATCAGTAAAAGTAAGCGTATCTAAAGTTTGCGCTTTTAGCTCAGAACAAAAGAAAACCATTAAGAAAAGCAAATAATAACCTAATCTCATTATTTTTTCTTTTTAGTATCCGAAACTCCTGAAGTTTGTTGGTAATACTCTGGTGGAAAACCATTTAACTGTCTCCATAACTCATAGATGAGTGGTACATCTTTTAAAAGGGCTATGCTTTTTGCGCCTGCACCAAATCTTAGTTCTTTTGGCCAAGCTTTACCACCATTTGGAACCACCCATACCTTAAAATTTCCATTCAAATCAGTTGATTGATCAATAGCTTTGACTTTACCGTCAAAAACACCATAAGATGCATCTGGCCAGCCAGAAAAAACAATTGCAGGAAAACCATCAAACTGTAGTTGTACCTTTTGCCCTATAGACATAAGCGGCATGTTTAATGGTGAAATTGCAATTTCTACAGCTGCGTCAAAATCATCGGGTACAATTTGCATTAATGTTTCTCCATCCTTTACAGTTTCTCCTAAACCTGCTTTTACAGTTTGTACAACCTGCCCAGATTGAGGCGCAATTATAGTATAAAAGCTTTGTCTTTGTTTGTAATTTTGAAACTGATTTTTGAGCTTTGCAATTTCTCCTTCTGTTGATGAAACCTGAGAAAGTGCCGTAAAACGTTCTCCGTTAACCTTAGAAATTTTTTCGCCGTACTCTTGTTCTGCTCCAAATAAATCTAATTTAATGTTTAATAGCTCGTTCTTGCTGTTAAAATATTTATTTTCTGCACTTATTTTTTTTGAAAGTGCATCTTGATAGTATTGTTGTTTTTGTTCTAATTCTGTTAAAGATTTTAAACCAGCATCATACAATTGTTGCTGTCTTATTTGCTGTTCTGTAGAAATTTTAAGCTGACTTATCGCCGCATTATAAGCCATACTATCAGATTGTACTGTTAAAATGTACTGCCCTAGCTTGTTTCTAAGTTGATCCATTTTGAAACCTAAAGCACTAACTAAAGCGTCTTCCTGCTGGTTTGCAGTACCCGCTTTTTGCTTATAAAATTCCACTGCTTCACCCTTAGCGTTAATTTGTTCATCAACTCTTTCTAGTAAAGATTCATCTAAATACTCTTCTTTAATCTCACTTATTTGCAATAAAGTATCTCCTTTATTTACTCTTTGTCCGTCTCGGATATACCATTTAATTATCCTACCTGGAATAATACTATTAATTTGTTGTGGCCTTTGATTTGGGCTAATAGAAGAAACTGTACCAATTGATTGAACATTTTGTGTCCAAGGCAATAGCAGCACTATAGTTGCAAAACCTAATAGCCATAAAAATACTTTAAACAAAATATTAGAAGGTTTGCTAATCATCATTTTTCCAAATGATCCAAACTTCATTAACTTATCTGTATGTGTTTTAGATTGTAAAAACATGTTTCTTATTTAATTTTACCGTTTTCCATGATGTAAACTTTGTCACATTTAGCGGCAAATTCATCATCATCTGTAATTGCAATTAAAGTGAAATCACTATTTTTTGCGGTAAGGTAATCTGTTATTTTCGTTATCGTTTCAGAGTCTATTCTCATCCAACCTTCATCTAATAATATCAATGATGGTTTTTTTAAAATACACCTAGCTATTAAAATTTTTTGTGCAATATTGAAAGAAAGCTTTTTGCCTTGTGGGTCTAACATTGCCTCAAAGGCATCAGGTCTTCCGTTAACAAATTCATTTAAACCAACCAACGCTACAACTTTTTGTAGTTCCATGAAATTTGAAATAGGTTTGCCTAATGTTAGGTTTTCTAACAGGGTACCTGCAAATAATTCATCTTCTGTAAAGTGAAATGCAATTTCTCTATGAAATATTTCTGGAGAAATATTTTGAATTGGATTTCTATTGAACAAAAACTGACCCTCAAAGTTTGGCCACATTCCAGTTAAGAATTTCAGCAATGTTGATTTACCAGAATTTTCAAATCCTTTAATACAAACTTTTTCACCTGGTGCTATTTCAAGATTTAGATTTTTCAAAACCTTATTTTTATTATCGTACCCAAATGATAAATTTTTAATAGAAATTTCTGCCGCAGCTTTAAACTGCCAATTTTCTGGTGTTATTAAAGCATCATCTTGGTCTTGCGGTTTATCTAAAACTTTATTAATTTTTTCTAATGATGTTAGTACGTCATAAACTAATTCTAAACTCACAATTAATTTCTCTAAAGCATTAATTATTGTTATAATAATGATTTCGGTTGCAATAAACTGCCCTAAATTTATTACCTGATTAACAAACAAAAGTGCACCTACAACTAGCATTGTTGCAGTAATAATCACTTTAAAACCAATAATAACTCTGTATTGAAAAATTAAAACTTTAAAGTGCTTATTACGAGCATCTAAATAACCAGAAACCAATTCATCTGTGCGGTTTAGGTGTAGGTCTGTTTGTTGGTTAAATTTAAAGGTTTTTATACTTCTACTCAACTCTTCTAACCAACTTGCAACACTATATTTATAGTCAGATTCTTCTATGCTGGTTTGAAAACCTTTTGAACTACTTTGATAAAATATAAACAAGCCTGCAAGAAACAATAAAAACCCAAATATTATAAATATTGGGTGGTAAAAACCTAGTAAAATTAACCCGAAAAATATTTGTATAGTTGCAGTTGGTAAATCTAATAATAGTTTAGACAAACCTTTTTGTAATGTTGCTGTATCAAAAAACCTATTTACAAGCTCTGGTAAGTAGTAATTGTCAATACTTGATAATTTTATTTTTGGTATTCTGTAAGAGTATGCAAACGTTAGCCGTGTAAAAATATGCTGCTGCAAGTTTTCTATCATGCGCATTTGTTGTATCTGGAAATATCCATTTAATAAAACCCCAAAAACTACCAAAACTATTAAAACAATTAAAGAAGTGCTAATAGTTACCCCAAACATTAAATTGATAATTGCCTGAATACCTAATGGAATGGATAGCAGTATAATTCCATTTAACAGAGCATATATGTACACACTTTGAATTTCAGCTTTTTCGAGATTTATTACTTGAAATAGTTTTTTTATTGCTGCTCTTAACGAACTTTTTTCTGCCATTCTTTTATTCTTTATATAGAACTTGAGGTTTAAACAACCTTTTTAATGTTAATGTTTGGTGGAAATTTTTAATTAGCCACAACTTTTTATAAATATTACAAATTTAACGTTTTAAATCTTCTTTTATTAAAAGTTTTAAAGTATTTATTGCATTTATTGTAATATTAATTCAATAATAAACGATATTTAATAATTATAGTATTAATTCATCAATAAAGTTACCTTTTAGGTATTCATTTACTCTTAAACAATCAAAACATTAGTAATATTATAAGCCTAGGTTAGCTATCTATAATTATTAAATAACCGCTATACCAATTTTACAAAAATCTCTTTTTTAAATCATTAGTTTTTATTTATACTTGTAATAGTAAACATAACACATAATTATGAATTATACGTTAAATCAATTACAGATTTTCTTAAAAATTGCACAAACACAAAGTGTTACCAAAGCTGCAGAAGAATTGCATTTAACACAACCAGCAGTTTCAATACAGCTAAGAAATTTACAATTACAGTTTGATATACCGTTAACCGAGGTTGTTGGACGCAGAATTTATATTACAGATTTTGGAAAAGAACTTGCAGAAGCGGCAGAAAATATCCTTAATCAGGTTCATGCAATTAACTTTAAAACTCAAGCGTTTAAAGGCCAATTAACTGGCAAACTAAAATTATCTGTAGTTTCTACTGGGAAATATATAATGCCTTTTTTTATTACTGATTTTGTAGGGCAACATGCTGGTGTTGAATTACAAATTGACGTTACTAATAAAAAGGGCGTATTAAGAAGTTTGGAAAATAATGAAGTTGATTTTGCGCTGGTTTCCGTTTTGCCAAGTACTTTAAATATAGAAAAGTTAGACCTTTTACAAAATAAGCTATTTTTAATGGGTGGATTAAAAAATGAATATCAAAAAACCATTTATGATAAAACACTTTTAAGCACTTTACCTATTATTTTTAGAGAAAAAGGTTCTGGTACAAGACAAATTATGCAAGATTTTATGGATAAAAATAATATATCTATCCTAAAAAAAATGGAATTAACATCTAATGAAGCAGTAAAACAAGCAGTTATAGCAGGTATGGGTTATTCTATTATGCCATTAATTGGTGTAAAAAATGAGCTAAATAATAATGATTTACAAATTATCCCTGTGAAGGGTTTACCTATAACCTCTACTTGGAGTTTGATATGGTTAAAAGGAAAAAACCACTCGCCAGCGGCACAAAACTTTTTAAAATATTTAAAAGAAGAAAAAGAGAATATTATACATAGCAAATTTGATTGGTATGAGAAGTATTGATTTTAAATGCTGAATGCTAAATATGGAAAGCTTAAACGCTGCTTTTCTAGAAAACAAAATCATCCCTTTACAGAGATGATTTTGTTTTTTAAGAGTTATTATAAGAATTTTATTTCCTCTATTTTATTGCAATCTACGCTACAGTTTCGACTTCATTAGTTTTGTACAATTTTGGAGCACCTTCTTTAAGCGGATCCATAACTAATAAATAAATCCATTGGTTGGTAATTAAGCTTTTTAAATTTGGGTTTTTGTCTAAAATCGCAGTTACTCTTTCTAAAGGAGCTTCAATAATAACCGATAATCTTAAAGGTTGATGATACATTTCATCATCTGTTGCTTTAACAGATTGTAGTGGTATGCCTACTTTCAAGTCTCCGCCGTTTCCTTGCACTACACCAAATTGCCCAGTTACGTTGTGGGTAATTTTTGTACCTCCGCCAAACCTATCGTTATCAACTGTAGAAAAGTAATAGTGATTATTTATCCATTGCGTAACTGTCATTGGCCCTTGCATAATGGCTTCTAAAAGATCGCCACTATCGTCTTTTCTCCAATCATAAGATTGTAAAAAGCACCTGCTTTCTAAATCTACGTTTTTCGACAAATTTCTAGGACCAATAATAAATCCGCCGTTTTTTGCTAAGCCCCATTCTGGTCTGGTTTCTGCCCAGTTATTGGCTTTTTTGTAAACATGGTTTATTTCATCGCTCGCTAATCCTCTTCTTTGTTTTATGGCAATTAATTGCGCTTTCTTTAAATTTACTTTTAAAGCTTTCAAATATTCATGATGTGATGCCGGCACTTGCCCATCAAAAAGTACAATATCTTCTGTTGTGGTGTTATGTTCTGCACCTATAAAAACTGTATTAGATGGTATAAATAAATTATGTTCTGCTGCTAAAGCTTCTTTTACTTCGGTTAAGTTTGCTAAACTAGCCAACATTCTGGCATTGTTTCTTCCGGGGCTAGCTGCACAAGCACCGCAATCCAAGCTTGAACCAAATGGGTTGTTTTTTGAATGACTGCCATGCCCAGCAAATACAACCAAGGGAGCAAATTTTTGCCAGCCCATTACTGCAAAAGCGGAGTTCACAATTGCCACTTTTTCTGCCAATGGAATGCTTGCTAAAGTATCATCAGTTAAATGGCTGTGTTGAATTTTAGTATCGCAAAAACTTTCATGAGGTTTTGAATTTTTTTGTTCAATTTGATAAAGTTTGGCTGGGAACAGTGATCTTGCCACCAAAGAAGCTCCATAAATTAAACCCGAACCTTCTACATATCCAAACGCAGATGGTAACATGTTTTTTAACCTTTTAAAAAAGTAATTCTTAAACTTTAAATCTTCGGCGGTTTTTTTAAAACTTACCAGTTCGGCGGTTTTGTTTGTATAACAGCTTTCGGAAATTGTATAGGCAGATCCAACTATCAGCGGACAAGATTTTCTGATTATACCGGTGTTTAAATCTTTATAATCTGCAGCAATTCCAAAAAAGCCAGCAAAACCAAATGTTTCGTACTTGCCTTGTGCTTCAATATGTCTTCTTAACAGTTCTGATCTGGTATCAATACAAAAAACCAATTGTGCGTCTGGTATTTCGTCTGCAATTATTACATCTTCAACAGTAGTTTGTTTTTTCTCCAGTTTTTGAACCAACTTATTCTGCAAACTTTTTTCCCAAGCTTTTAACCATATATATTGCAGTTTTGCTTGTTCTTTTTGAGCTGTCCTGTCTTTTTTTGGGGCAACTATTTGCGCCTGAATTCTATTTGCAACCCAAAGCCTAACCGCCAAATAATCTGTTAAAGTGATAGGATATTTTTGTTGCCAATCTGTATTATTTTCTGCTCTGTATTTAATGTAGCCTGTCCAACCGGCCAAAGCTGCAATGTGATATTCAAATATTTGTAGGTATTCTTTATCTGTATAAACTTTAAGCGCTTGTTGTAAAGCGTTTGTAGCATCTATTGGGATTTCATTTAAAGATTTTACTCCAAGTTTACCATCATACTTTGCTAATTTTCTCCAGGCGGAGTAAAAACCTTCTGTTCTGTTGGGCATTTCCCATTCTGCCATTCCCTCATCTAAAAATGCGCTCAACCATTTTACCATCATGGTATCTAAATTATGGTTTGCGTTTTCTTCTTGTAAAGGTTTGCTATTTTCTATTTGTTGCAAATAAAAATCTGGAGATTCCATGTAGCCATCGGCGATAAGCATATTTTTTAAAACCTGCTCGTCAATCTCATTAATATCCCAAGCCTGTTGGTAAACCGAAGCTGTTGGAAAAAAAGAACCTGAAAAGTATTTTTGCGCACTTTCTGTAGCATCAAAAAAGGTATCTTTTTCATAACCAGAAAGTGGATTTGACGTTACAAAAGCATATAAGGGAAAAGTTTTGCCAACTACGCTTGATGCTTCTTCAATAAGTTTAATAAAGTTTAGATTGCTCATTTTTATTTGCTTTTAAACATTAATACAGTTTTGTGATAGGGTTGCGAATCATTCATTAGCTTAACATAAAGCCAAGAAAAATTGCGGTAAGCGCCAAGCTTCATCATAAAGAAGCCTGTTAAAAATATTACTCCAAATACAATTTGTGTAAGGTTTAAAGGTAAAGGCACATCTGCCATTGGAGTTGTTGCCATTAGGTGTGTTACGCCATTATAAATTAATGCGTAAATACTTATCCCTATTAAAAATAATACAGGCGGAATGTATGCCTTTTGCCAAATGGTTAGGTTGCTTTGCTTAACAATATTGTAAGTAATTTGCCCTACTGTTATGGCAACAATTAGTGTTAAAAAAATACTGCTATTAATTTCGGTTCCTTTACCTGTTAATAATGCAAAAAGATAAGCGCCTACCGTACCAAAGAAAAGCACAACCACAGCTTGCAAAGGTTTAATTACAATTTTTTCTGGTTTTTCTGGCTTTGTTTGCTCAATGCTTTCGCCAGATGAAAGAAACAAATAAGCTTTATAAAAACCATGTAGAATAAGATGTACAACGGCAGCATTAAAAAAACCTAAACCACATTGCATAATCATAAAACCCATTTGGGCAATGGTAGAACAACCTAATTTTTGTTTCACATTTGCTTGTAAAAGCTTGGTAAACTGGGCTATTATTGCGGTAAGGCCGCCGATGACTAATAATATAGTAAAAGTATTTGATGCAAATATTAAAGGAGCGAAGAGCGCTAATAAAATTCCAGCTCCGTTTACAAAACCTGCATGCATTAATGCTGATGCTGGCGTTGGAGCTGTCATTGCAGAAAGTAACCACCTATGAAAAGGATATATTGCAGATTGAATGATTGCTGCAACAATGATTAATAAACCCGCAATAATTAGTGTGCTTTGCCTAAGATTAGGAAGATTTTGAATAATTGCCTCTAAGGTGAAAGCATTGGTTTGAAAAGCTAATAATAAAACACCTGCACTTAAAAAACTTGTACCTAATAAAAAATATTTTTGAGCAAACTTTCTTGCCTCTTGTGCTTCGCCCCATTTTGCATTTACGCCTATTAGGTTTGCCATAAAAACGCCCATTGTAAACCACGATGCTAATAAGAGTATAATGTGATTTGAAGCAATAAATAACATTACAGAAAATGTAAAGCCTAAACTTAAAACTATAAACTTTTTGTGGTATGTAAATCCTGTGAGATAGTATTTGCTATAAGTGCTTAATATGGCACTAAAAAATGTAACAGTTGTCCAAATAAGTAATGTAAAACCATTAATGCGAATAATATTTGACCAATAGATGGTTTGCATATTTGCAAAATTTACAGCTAAGTAAATAGCGTTTCCTAAAAACAGTACCCACAAAAAAATGTTGGTAGAATTAGAGAAAGTGGCAGCTGAATTTGATTTATTTTTTAATAAACTGAGCGAATGATTAGAACTTGGATGTGAAAGTGTAGAAGTTGTATTCATATTCAAATTTTTAGAGTTTTTAACTCCGCAAATTTGAAAAAACTAATACATAAATTTTTATTTATGTTTATTATATATTGTATTTAAATTATTTATGATTAAAAAAAGGCTTTAAAGACTTTAACTATACAAGCCTTTAAAACCTAAATTAAGTGGAATAAAAATTAGAACTTAAGAACCCTTTTTAAGTTTTCCTTTGTATTCGGCTTTAAATTTCTCGTAACGTGGTATCGATACATTTTTAATATATGGATTCATGCTTCCTTTTCCTCCATTAATATAATCTTGGTGGTATTCTTCTGCCTCGTAAAAAGCATCCAGTTTTTTTAACTGAGTAACTAAAGGGTTTTTAAACCTATTTGAAGCACTAATCGCTTTAATTTCATTCATGGCAACTTCTTTTTCAGCTTCTGTGTTGTAAAAAAGAATGGAGCGATAAGAACTTCCTCTATCTGGCCCTTGTTGGTCTTTTGTTGTAGGATCATGCGACGCAAAAAACACTTTTACCAATTCTGCATAGCTAATTATTTGAGGGTCGTAATAAACCAATACCGTTTCTGCATGGCCCGTAGTTTCAGTATTCACTAAATCATAAGTTGGGTTAAGTGTTGTACCGCCGGCATAGCCAGATATTACATCTTTAACACCAACAACTGCTTCAAAAATATGTTCGGTACACCAAAAGCAACCAGAGGCAAAAGCAGCAACGGCTTCTCCTTTGGCTGGTGTTAAATTCATTTTTAAATCTTTTTGGGTTTTATTTGAGTTAGATTGTCCGTTACTACTGCATGCAGTAATAACAATGGCCAATAAACTTAAACTAAATAGTTTTATATACTTTTTCATAATATTTTAAATGCTTTGTTTGTTTAACAACGCATTACGTTACTAAAAAGTTTTAAGCAAGTTTATCCTGCCCAATTTTCTCTATCTAAACTTCTAAAGTGGATAGCTTCAGCTAAGTGTTCTATCCCTATTTCTTCGCTTTGTGCTAAATCTGCAATGGTGCGGGCTACTTTCAAAATTCTATCGTAAGCTCTGGCAGATAAACCAAGTTTTTCCATTGCCTTTTTTAACAGTAACTGCCCGGTATCGTTTATCTTACAAATTACCCTTACCATTTGCGGACTCATTTGCGCATTGCAATAAATGTTTTCATGTTCTTCAAAACGTTTTTCTTGCATTAACCTAGCTTTTATTACCCTTTCTCTAATAATTTCGCTTTTCTCTGCTTGTCTTTCTGACGCTAATTCATCAAAATTAACTGGCGTTACTTCTACATGTAAATCTATTCTGTCTAACAATGGTCCACTCACTTTGCTTAAATACTTTTGTACAACACCAGGTGCACAAACACATTCCTTTTCGGGGTGGTTGTAATACCCACAAGGGCAAGGATTCATAGCTGCAATTAGCATAAAACTTGCAGGGTAATCAACAGACATTCTGGCTCTGGCAATGGTTACCCTCCGTTCTTCTAAGGGCTGACGCATTACTTCTAAAACGGTACGTTTAAACTCGGGTAATTCATCTAAAAACAAAACACCGTTATGAGCTAAAGAAATTTCGCCCGGTTGCGGATTGCTGCCTCCACCAACCAAAGCAACATCAGAAACGGTATGATGAGGTGAGCGGAATGGCCTTCTGGTAATTAATGCATCTGTTGCTGATAGTTTACCAGCAACAGAATGTATTTTAGTGGTTTCTAAAGCCTCAAATAAATTTAAAGGGGGCAAAATTGTTGGCAAACGTTTGGCAAGCATAGTTTTTCCTGCTCCTGGCGGACCAATTAAAATTGCGTTATGACCACCAGCAGCAGCAATTTCTAAAGACCGTTTAATGTTTTCTTGCCCTTTTACGTCT
This sequence comes from Pedobacter alpinus, assembly GCF_042684645.1. NCBI lineage: Bacteria > Pseudomonadati > Bacteroidota > Sphingobacteriia > Sphingobacteriales > Sphingobacteriaceae > Pedobacter > Pedobacter alpinus. The sequence goes on along the minus strand of NZ_JBHULV010000011.1, from coordinate 10,325 downwards.
GCAAAATCAGCATCATAATTACCCAATGCATGGTAAAATTCGTCTCTGGTATCAACTATAGTTAACGCTGGTTTAATTCCTTTGGCAAAAAAATCAATCACTTGGTTAATGTGGCTAATTCCGTAAACTTCAATATCACTTACAATGGCAGCTTCTCGGGCATTTTGCTCTGGCAATATAAAACCTTTAAACTTTTCTTTTTTTGCTTGTATTGATATTGGTAAGGCGCCCTTTATGGGTTTAACTTCTCCATCTAAAGACAGTTCGCCCATAATAATATATTCGCCAATTTGATCTGCAGGTATTTGGTTTGATGCAGCTAATATTCCAGTAGCAATAGTTAAATCATAAGCAGAGCCTTCTTTTCTAATATCTGCTGGAGCCATGTTTACCACTATTTTTTGCCTTGGCATACGGCAACCGCTTGATGTTACTGCACTTTCTATACGTAACATGCTTTCTTTTACCGCATTATCTGGTAAACCCACAATAAAATACTTATTGCCTGAGGTAATGTTAACTTCAACCGTAATATTTATTGCTTCTACACCATAAACGGCACTTCCATAGGTTTTTACAGGCATCATTCGTTAGCTAAAATTGAATAGTTGAAAGTATAAAAAAATAGCGATATAATACTAATGCTTGTTTTTTTGATGGAGATGTTCAATTCAACATCCTAAATAGTTAATTTCTGATTTATGTAAATTGAGAATAGAGTTTATGTAAATTGAGAATAAAAGCTATGCAAATTGAGAATAGAATTTATGTAAATTGAGAATAAATCAATATATTGTGAGCTATTTAATAGAATTAGCTTTTATGAATGATTTTATAACTAGACAAATTGCCCCAATTATAGAGAGTCAGAAGACTAAATTTCCTATTTTGGCACTTACGGGGCCGAGGCAATCTGGCAAAACCACTTTACTAAAGCAATTATTTAGTGATTATAGATACATCAATTTAGAGAACCCAAGTATTCGTTCTTTTGCTACGGATGATCCACTTGGATTTTTGAATCAATATAATGATAAAGTTATTTTAGATGAAGTACAAAGAGTACCTGAGCTTTTTTCTTATTTACAAGAAAGGGTAGATGAATTCCAAATAATGGGACAATACATATTATCAGGTTCTCAAAACTTTCATTTACTAAATAACATTACTCAAACATTGGCAGGTAGGGTAGCTTTATTTAAGCTGCTTCCGTTTGATTTTAAAGAGTTAAAGCAAAATCAGTTATTAGATGCCTCTTATCCTAAAGCTGCAATAAAGGGGTTTTATCCTCCAATATTTGATAGAAATATAAATCCTTCCATTTTTTACGCTAACTATATTCAAACCTATATAGAAAAGGACGTAACAGAGCTGTTAAATATTAGAGATTTAAAACAATTTAGAACTTTTATAAGTTTGTGTGCCGCCAGAGCTGGTCAATTACTTAATTATAGCGCATTAGCAAACGAATGTGATATTACACATAATACGGCTAAAGCTTGGCTTTCGATATTAGAAAGCAGCTATGTGATTTTCCTGCTGCAACCTTACCATCAAAATTTTAACAAAAGGTTGGTTAAAAGTCCGAAACTATATTTTTATGATACTGGACTTTTAACGCATTTATTGGGAATAAGAAATGCTGATGAAGTAGTTGAAAACAGATTGAAAGGCCAGATATTTGAGAATATGGTAGTAGCAGAATATCAAAAACAAAACCACCATTCTTATTTGCTAAGGGATTACTATTTTTGGCAAGATAGCAATGCAAACGAGGTTGATTTAATGTTGAAAGATATCCAAGGCTTTTCAATTTTTGAAATCAAAGCTACCGAAACAATAAGCAACACTTTATTTAAGGAAATGGACAAATTTGAAGAAATTGCTTCTCCAACAAAAGTGCGAAAAACCTTAATTTATGGCGGCGATGAAAATCAAAACAGAACTAAATATTCGGTTTTAAGTTGGAAAAACGTTTCTGATGAATAAGTATAAGTTCACTAAAAAAAGCCTAATTAAACCCTACTTCAATAAAGCATCTATACTATTATAAGCTACAGAATGATAATTAGGCCTTGCTTCTTTGTAAATGCTTTTTGCTAAAGTTTTACCTGCTGGCGTTTTTGCCATTTCTTTATAAATTGGCATTAAAAATTTACGACGACCAACATTAATTAAAAAATTTTTGATAGCCGCATTGGCTGGTATATAATTTCTTTTAACTGCCAATGTGTACCAAGCGCATTGTATTTCGGCGTTGCCAGAATTTGTGAAATTAAATTGTTTATCAATACTCGTCATTAATGAAGTATTAATATTAGCAGGTAAAGTATTAATGAAATATAATTTTTGGTTAGTGTTATTTATAGCTTTACCTAAACCAACTACATCATTTTTTTGCATCAATTGTTTTTGAAGGTCATCAATTTTAGAGAAACTTGCACTTACAGGCACTTTAAATTCTTTTGGCAAACCGGGTTGATAAACCCAAGCATAAGAATTTATTTCTGCTTTTAGTTTTTCATCTCCTTTAATTAACAAAGCATTCAACTCGTCTAAAAAAACATCGTTTGTAATACTTTGAAAAGCATGTCTGTTAAAATAAGCTTTTAAAAATTCGTCAAATTTTTCACGCCCAACCGCTGCTTCAATATTTTTAAGAAAGAAATAGCCTTTTTCATAAGCTACATCAGAAACACCTCCATCAGGGTCGCGTTTTGTAAAGTCAACTTTTAAACGGGTATCAGGATTTTTATCGCCCATTTCGGCAATGGTTTCTTTTAAACTGTTATAACCTAAAACCTCTTGCATTTGCGCTTCATCTTTACCGTACAAACTTTCTACAATTCTGCGTTCAAAATAAACAGTAAAACCTTCGTTCAGCCAAAAGTCGTTCCATGTAGCGTTGGTAACTAAGTTTCCACTCCAGCTGTGTGCAAGTTCATGGGCTATTAAACTTACCAAAGACCTATCGCCAGCAATAACTGTTGGTGTAGCAAAAGTAAGCATTGGGTTTTCCATCCCTCCAAAAGGGAAACTTGGTGGCAATACCAAAACATCATATTTTCCCCAACGGTAATCGCCATAAATTTTTTCGGCAGCGGTTATCATTTTACCCATATCGGCAAATTCATACGCTACTTTATTAAGCATTGTGGGCTCGGCATATACGCCACTTCTCTTATCAATTGCTTTAAAAGTAATATCACCTACAGCCAAAGCCATTAAATAGCTTGGAATTGCATTTTTTTGTTCAAATTGGTAAACACCATCTGGGTTTATTTTGGTTGGGTTTTGCGCACTCATTAGAGCCATTAAGCCTTTTGGAACCGTAATTTTAGCGTTGTAGGTAAACCTGATACCAGGACTATCTTGTGAAGGAATCCAACTGCGCCCTAAAATTGCTTGAGACTGTGTAAACAAAAATGGTTGATTTTTTCCGGCCGTTTGCTGTGGGTTTAACCATTGTAAAGCAGGTGCATTTTCACCTGTATTGTAGTAAATATGCACTTTTTTAGTGTCAGCGTTTATAGGTACGCTTAAAGGTTGGCCAGTAAATTTCTCCACATCGCCTAAGGCAAAAAACACACCTGAGGTATCGTTATCTAAAGTTACTTTTGTGATATTTAAACCTTGGCTATCAAAAACAATTTCATTTATTTCACCAATATGTTTAATATCCCAAGACGCGACACCACTTAAAACTTGATCCTCAAAATTTACATCTAAAGTTAAATTTAAATGGGTTGCAATATTTTCATTTGGATTTGAAAACGAGTGAGGATCTGTACGTTGAAGAGGTTCGGCAATGGTTTCCTGATTTGTAGTTTTAGTATTATTTGTACAAGAAAACAGAATTGTGATAACACTTAAAAACAAAATTTTCCTCATCATTTGTATAAATTTTTTAATCTATTTAAACCTAACGGTAACACGCACCGTTTGCGCCACACCATCTGCAGAACCATTCCAGCCGCCTTTATAGTCTTTAATTAAAGAAATAGCTTTTTCATCGGCAATTTTACTCAGTGATTTTAGTGTTTTAAAATCTTGAAGGTTGCCATTAGGTAATATAGTAAAAGATACCTGAACTCTTCCTTTTTGCCCGTTTATTGGGCTTGCATTATTATCTAAATATTCTTTAAATAACCTCCAACCCTTTTTGGGTCCAGCGGTGGAGTTTACATCAGTTGGTACTGTAGTACCATAACCAACCACAACCACTTCAGAAAGTGAAGCTTCAGAAGGTTTTAAAGCAATAATTAAAGAGTCATTTTTATTTATAGTCTTGCTTTGTGTTTCGTATCCTATATAACTTATACTTAAATCGGTTTTGTTACCGGCATCAATAACAAATTCTCCTTTTAAATCTGTTTGTTTGGTAAGCCCTGTTTTGGTGTCTTTTACAGTAACTCCCGGTAAAGCTGTTCCGTCTGTTTCATCAATAATTTTACCTTTTATAAGCTGAGTACTTACTGTTTTTGCAGCTCTTAAAGCTCTCCCTGCAAAAAATTCTTCTGTTTTAACACCAGCAACGGCGCCAACTAAATCTTTTTTATATTGGCTGCCATAACCAACAACAACAACCTCGTTTAAATTTTTTGAAGTATCTTTCATTGCTGCTTTGGCCATAGGTTCCACAACAATTTCATTTTCTGCAATGTAAACTTCGTTTTTTTGCAAGGGTTGTTCTGGAGCTGCAAAAGCTACACTACCATCCAAATTTATTGCTTTTTCATCTTCAAGAGTAACATTGTTTTCTGCTAATTTCTTATCAGCGGCTTCAACTTTTAGTTTTTCAGCTTTCGGGATGTTTTCTTTCTCTTGCAACTCATTTAAAGCAATGGTTTTATTTTCTGGTGTTTGGTTAAAATAAATGCTAATTATCGCTATGCCAAAAACAATGGAAGCGGCAATACTCCACTGTTTAAAACCCCAGTACGCACTAAATAATTTCTTTTCTTTTTCTAACCTGTGGGCTAAACTATTATTTAACTCATTAATATCTGAATTAGATACTCCAATAATTTCGTAACCATCTAAAGCATCTTGCAAAAACGGATCGTCCAAAGCCCTTGCTTCCAACTGATTCATTTCAGTTGGGCTTAAGTCTCCGTTATGGTATTTACGGATAAGTTCTATGTCTTGATTGAGCTTATTCACCGTTTTTTTCTATGCAAATTTTTAAATTTCGTTTACCATTTTGTATGTAACTTTTCACCTTTTTTAAATCGTAACCCGTAACATCTGCAACTTGGGTGTAGCATTTTTGTTGAAGGTAAAAAAGCTTAACACTCCATTTTTGTTCTTCGGTTAAAGTTTCAATACATTTTTCCATTAAAACCAATTGGGCTTCTTTGGTATCATTATCATCATGATGCAAAAGCGGAGCAGATTCCACAAAGTTATCGTCAATGTTAACGATATTCATTTTTTTAGATTTCCGTAATTCCATTAAACAGAAATTTCTGCTTAAAACGTACAACCAGCTTTTAAAATTTTTTACTTCGTGGTTTTTGAGTTTTTCTATTAACTGTTCAAAAATTTGCATTACTGCGTCTTTACTTAATTCGGGTTCTTTAAAATATTTAAGGCAAACGCCGTAAACTAAAGGCATATAATCTTTGTATAAGCTTCCTAAAACCTGCAAATCGCCCGATTTTTTATACTTGGCAACCAAATGCTCATCGCTTAATGAAGAATTTTTTTCTGGTATTGTTGCCATGTATCCTCAATAATAAAAAAAATAGTTGGGCTGTTTATGGAAAACGATTTTTTTAAGCATCATGTTATCAAATTTAAAAAATAACGTTATGAAAAATCTATTCTCCCTTTTAATTATTGCACTTGTTTTTAGTGCTTTTAAAACCGATGACAGCAAGGTTATGAGCGGTTATGTTTATGACCAACAGCAAAATGCTTTAGCAGGTGCAATGGTTTCTGCCAAGCAGCAAAAATCTAATATTGTAAGTACTAATGGTAAAGGTTTTTTTAAAATAACAGTTTCGCAAAAAGAAAAAACGTTGGTAGTTTCTTTTGTAGGTTATCAAACAAAAGAAGTTACAGCAAGCAATAATGAGCTAAAAATCATTTTAGCAGCAAATGAGCAAAAACTGGAGGAAGTTGTTGTTGTTGGTTACGGAACGCAAAGGAAAGAGAGTTTAGGTGCTATTGCTGGGGTGCAAAGCTCTAAAACAATGCAAATTAGAGGTTTTGCTAACAATAACAGTTATTACGCACAAGATATTAATACAGAAAGCTATAGTGCCATTACAGAAAATGGTTTTAAAAGTTCAACAACAGACCCACTTTCTACTTTTTCTATTGATGTGGATGCGGCATCTTACAGTAATATGCGCAGGTTTATACAACGTGGACAATTGCCTCCAAAAGATGCCATACGCGTAGAAGAATTTATTAATTATTTTGGATATGATTATCCAGAGCCAAAAGGAAACGACCCTGTAAGTATAACAACTGATGTTGCTGATGCACCTTGGAATAAAAATCACCGTTTGGTGCGTATTGGCTTAAAAGCTAAAAGCATTAAAAACGAAAACCTTCCAGCTTCTAATTTGGTGTTTTTAATAGACGTATCTGGATCTATGCAAGGACCAGATAGGTTAGAATTGTTAAAAACCGCTATGAAATTATTAACCGACCAATTGCGCCCAAATGATAAAGTTGCCATAGTAGTTTATGCCGGTGCAGCTGGTTTGGTTTTGCCAAGCACTGGCGGAAATCAAAAAACTAAAATTAAAGAAGCTTTAAGTAATTTATCTGCCGGAGGCTCAACCGCTGGTGGCGCAGGAATTAAATTGGCTTACGAAACCGCAAAGAATAATTTTATTGAAGGTGGAAATAATAGGGTAATTTTAGCATCAGACGGCGACTTTAACGTTGGTGCAAGCAGTGATGCTGAAATGCAAAGAATGATTGAAGGTTACAGAAACGACGGTGTGTTTTTAAGTGTTTTAGGTTTTGGTAGCGGTAACTTAAAAGACAGTAAAATGGAAGCCATTGCGGATAAGGGAAATGGAAACTACGCTTATATTGATGGCATTAATGAAGCTAAAAAAGTTTTAATTAACGAGTTTGGGGGCACATTATTTACGGTAGCAAAAGATGTAAAACTGCAAATTGAATTTAACCCTGCAAAAGTGGAAGCTTACCGTTTAGTAGGTTACGAAAACAGGTTGTTAAACAACGAGGATTTTAAGGATGATAAAAAAGATGCTGGCGAAATGGGTGCTGGCCATACCGTAACTGCGCTTTACGAGATTATCCCGAAAGGATATAAAGATGAGTTTGTTAAAAAAACGGATGAGATGAAGTATCAGCAAAACAATTCGATTAAAAATTCTGACGAATTGCTAACTGTTAAAATGCGTTATAAAAACCCAGATGAAACTAAAAGTAAAGAGTTAAGTTTATCTTTGATAGATGATGGCAAAAAAATGGAACAAACAACTAAAGATTTTATGTTTGTTGCTGCTGTTGCCGAGTTTGGATTGTTAATTAAAGATTCGGAATTTAAACAAAATGCTAATTTTGACCATGCCATTGCTTTAGCTAAAAAAGGAAAAGGGATTGATGATAATGGTTACCGAGCAGAGTTTATACAATTAGTAGAAAACGCTAAACTGCTCACCAAAAACAATTTAATTGATCTCAGTTCAACTAATATTGAAGATTAATTTTCGTGATTATTTTAAAAGTAGAAACATTAATTACCGTAAATTCGCCCTTGTCTGTTGCGGAATAGATGAAACTGCTAAAGCACTGACTTTAATAGCATCAGGCGCAGGCGAGAGTATTTTGGGTACTTTTTTGCGGAAAAAAAGTATCTGCCAATGCCCGGCATAAGGGCAGGATAGACTGTGCGGATTTTGGACAAATTATAAATATAATTTCAGGTGAATAATAAAGTAATTACAAAAAATAACGATGAATAAAACGAATTATAAAATTGCAGTAATGATGATGCTTTTAATGGCATCATCAACTGCTTTTGCTCAAGTTAGCAAATTGTTAGATAAAGCTAAAACGGTTGCTAAAAGTACTACTGCAACAACCAGTTTAAGTCCAACTGATATTGCTACAGCATTAAAACAAGCTTTACAAATTGGAGCCACAAAAAGTGCCGATTTATTATCGACCCAAAATGGTTTTTTTGGAGACCAAGCGGTCAAAATTTTGTTTCCACCTGAAGCGCTTAAAGCCGAAGCTACTTTAAGAAAATTAGGCTTAAATAAAATGTGTGATGATGCTATTTTAAGTTTTAACAGAGCTGCCGAGGATGCCGCAAAAACAGCAAAGCCAATTTTTGTTAATGCAGTAAAACAAATGACCATTAAAGACGCAACAAATATTTTAATGGGCACCAATGATGCTGCCACCAATTATTTTAAAAAAACCACTACAGATTCTTTAACATCGGTTTTTAACCCAATTGTACAAAACAGCATTGATAAAGTTGGCGCAACAAAATACTATGCAGATGTAGCAAATAGGTATAATAAAGTACCTTTTGCTACCAAAATTAATCCCGATTTAAAAGATTACATAACTCAAATGGCTATTGATGGTTTATTTAAGAAAATTGCTGCCGAAGAATTAAAAATTAGAGAAAACAGCGCATTTAGACCAACAGATTTAATGAAGAAAGTTTTTGCACAGGCAGATAAGAATTAGGGTTTTTTAAAAATTAAATTGAATAGCTAGAACATTATTTTCCGGCTATTTTTATTTATTAACCTGAACTCGATTATTATCAAGCATTAATTTCCCTCATTTAGTCAAAGTACAAACATTAATTATCGTTAATTCGCCATTGTCTGGTGCGGTTTAGATAAAAAAAGTAAAAGCACTTCCATTCATAGCATCAGACGCAGGCGAGAGTTTTTGGGAACTTTTTTCGGAAAATAGTGCCTGCCAATGCCCGGCATGAGGGCAGGAAAGCCTGTGCGGTTTTGGGTTTAATTTAAAATGTAAGATTAGTAGCACTTTAAGCATAAATTAATAGTCGAACTGAGGTTATTAAATTTTATGGAGCTATTTTTGCCTTGTAATTAAAAATTATAAAATGAAAAAATTTGCCACAATAACCTTACTTTCTGCTACACTTTTATTTGCCAGTTGCGATACATTAAACCAATATTCTGGAGTAATTAACCAAGCCTTAGGCACTCCATCATCAACCGAGATGAGTTTGGGTTTAAAACAAGCCTTAGAGTTTGGTACAAATTATAGCGCCGAAAGATTATCTGCAAAAGATGGTTATTTAGGAAACCTAGCCGTTAAAATATTATTTCCAGAAGAAGCCCGTAAAGTTGAAAACGCCTTAAGAAGTGTAGGTTTGAACAGCCTATGCGATAATTTAATTACCAGCTTAAACAGGGCTGCAGAAAATGCCGCCCAAGAAGCAAAACCCATATTTGTAAACGCTATAAAGCAAATGAGTTTTACAGATGTAAGCAATATTTTGTTAGGAAGAGAAGATGCCGCAACACTCTATTTTAAAAGAACCACAAGCATTGCTTTGGCTGGTAAATTTAGCCCAATTATTAACAGTAGTTTAAGTAAAGTTGGCGCAACCCGCTACTGGGGAGACGTTACCAATACCTATAATCGCTTACCTTTGGTTAAGCCAATAAATACAGATTTAACTGCTTATGTAACCGATAAAGCTATTGATGGTTTATTTTTAGAAATAGCTAAAGAAGAATTAAAAATACGCCAAAATTTAGGCGCCAGAAGTACATCACTATTGCAAAAAGTTTTTGCATACGCAGATCAGCAAAAAAAGTAAATTTTAGTTTACAAATTTTTTTACAGAGCCTGAGTTTTTTTTCTGAAAGAACTTAGGCTTTTGCTTTTCTATAACAGCCTGTTCCGGCTATACACTACAAATCCTCGCTACGTTTCACTTGCTGTGGGTTTTCCGTTGCTATCCGGCTTATGAACAAAGTTTTCTCCATAAAAACCAAGAAAAGATCATTTAACGCTAATAAATTTTCATACGTAAAATATTAACCTGAACTAGACTATTACTGAAAATTAATATCCCTAATTTTTGTTAAAATATAAATGTTAAGATGATTCTATAGGTATAAATTATAACCACCAACCAACCAACCTTCAACCCTATTGATAAACTAGTGGAAGTTTATGAAGAGAATAAGCAATTGTACGAAAGATTATTAGTGAGTGAGAAAGAAAAAGTGGAACTATTGAAAAGGTAATTCTTTATGCTGGTTAAGAAACCCGTGTATAAACGGATATAATCGGATGTATATGAATATATCCGTTTTTTTGTTTCATTA
>NZ_JBHULV010000010.1:0-11999 GCF_042684645.1 Pedobacter alpinus | reverse complement strand
CTCCTTTTATTTGTTATTTATACCCTAACTCGCTCATTTCTTGAGAGATTAATTTTTACCCCCCTGCCCCCTAAAGGGCAATGTCATTAAGTTAAGGAAAATTCATATAGCATCCCTTTGATTTTTAGTAACTTTAGGTCTTATCCGACCTCTGTATTTACCCACATGTCTTATGTTTACTCGATTATTACGTACAGGGATAGTATTTTTAAGGAACAAATTCTTCAGTTCCCTGAATATATTGTCCAAGGGTGCTTTTAGATAAAGTAGTTCCATTATCCTGTTTTTTAAGAATCCATAGGATAGATTGGTATTTACTTTATAATCGTACTTTCTGTCTTTGTTTTGCTCACGCAATTCTCCTTTGATATCGTTTACTATAACCGACTGAAGGTTACTAATAAAGATGGCGCAGAAAAAATCCTGCTGGATACTGAGCTGTGAATAACCGGTAAACCACTCTATCTTAAGCTTATTCTTTAATTCGTCATAAAATGTTTCGACGCCCCATCTTAGGAAATACAATTCCTTGAACATCTTAGAAGGATATTTTTCACTATCCATCAAGGTCGTCATTAATACCTCAATTTCTCCACTAGGCAGTTCAATTCTCAACAGACGAACCTTCAAACCAGTATTTTTATTATAATCCTTGCCTTCAGTTGATTGCTTCTCTTTAGGGTATATCTCTGTGATTATCGATTTCTTTCCGCCCCTAACAAAGGTAGCTACAACTAGGGAGTAACTAACTTTTACCCGTATCAAGCAATCAATATGCTGTTTTATATGTTCATTTACAAAATCATAGGACGGATAACCCCGGTCATAGATAATGAGGTCGTTCTTTTTCCATTGAGTAGCATGTCTTAGAGCCAATTCCCGTTCCCTATACTCAGGTTCTCCAGAACCGCATCTAGAGTTACGCCGTTCAGCACATCGTACAAAACCGATGATCTTGCCTGTACTATCTCTACCTCTGACTAGTTCTTTGTTACGCCATAACATGCTTTCAGTTCCAAGGTCATGGGTAGGGTGATCCTAGAGCCATCTACAGCAAGTATCCTAAAACCGTTTGAAAGTATCAATGATTCATTATCAGCGGTGTAATAGTTTTCTATAATGACTGACGAAAGATGCTTAAAAACAGTAGGCTTTATTTTTTTTCTGTTCTGTACAAATGCACTTGAGGTGAAAGAAGGGGTGTTTTGTGAAGTAAAACGCTCGTTTAAATAACGTACAAACCCATCTATTTCAATCGCAAGGCTTGTTCGTAATAAATTGATCATGAAAAGCAAAGTGGCACTGAAGGGTTGTTTTCTGTTTCTAGTAAAATTCTGTTCTTCCATCTTGAAACGCTGCGCAAGATCACCACTAAATATAACTTCCCTCAATTTTTCTATAATTAAAAAAGAGGTTTTTTTTGCATTTTAAATATCTGATTATGAATTAAATATACAAAATTACATTCATAAAAACAATATAATTAATTGATAATCAGATAATTAAATCCTTAACTTAATGACATTGACCTAAAGGGCAATGAACGTGATTTTGTCAGTGTGTGGTCGTGTTTATTTTGGCTCTGTTTCAGAATTATACAATTTATTCCTATTTCAACAAGATTTATAGCCTAGAAAGCTGATCTTGGAAAGTCTGGAAATACTCATCTGTTTTTAATCCCCTAGTCTCAACTATCGGACAAGTTTGAGTCATGTAAGTAATTAGAACCTTAGTTATCGGTTAGTTGTCGGTTAGTTGTCGTTTAGTTATCGTTTAGTTATAATATAGGTATATAATTTAAAACTGTGTATTTGTTAAAAAGGTTGATAAATGAAATGAACTTTGTTAATAAGCTGGATGGAAATGGATACCGGCCGAGTTGTGGGTTTGTGAATGGGCTGTGGTTAAGGCTGTGCGCTGATATGCGAGTTGAGGTGTTGTATGAATGTATAATAGGATTATGGTACTAACTGTAAGCTTATTTTAGATAGGACACACTTCATAAAAGGGTATGAAGACTTCTTTTAATTTGTTAATCTGCATTATCGCTTCGTTTAAAACAGCCAGACTGTGAGGTGTGTTTAAAGCACAAGACTAAGTAGAGTGGAGGAGATTCCTAGTTATTTAGCTTAACCTCTTCAGCTTTAATAGGTTTATCAAAGTCGACGTCCGTATTTTTTAAAAACTTTATGTTAGTAATTTTAGCTTCCCCAATTTCGTTAGAAATTCCTGAAATTTTGTTCCAGTTGTGGAAAGTCCATTTTCTTGGAAAGGATACTCCATCGTGTTTAAGATAATCACTATATACGATTGCGTGTGCATTTTTTTCTGCTTCGGCTAAGCTTTTACCTCCAAAAGTAACAATGTAACCCATCCCTTTAATTAAGTTAGCATCATCTTTATACACTATATAGTAATCTCCAGACGCATCACCTGTACCTTTATCAAAAGTTAATTCAGCAGCGTATAACTGTTGATTTGCGATGTATGTTTGTTTTCCTAAATCTTTCCAATTTGTGCCATTATCAGATAATTTAAATGTAGCCATAAAGAAATACTGCCAAGTAAAAACATCAAAACGAGCCCTTACAGTATTATTCTCAGCTGGAGTTATCCAAACTTTGTCCCCGTCAAAAACAATTACAGTTCCATCCTCTTTAATCAATTTTATTTTATTGGAATTTGTTGAAGATATCATCTTTCCTTTCAAACTAGATTTTCCACCAAAAACCAAATCTATATCAAAAGAAACCAAATCATGCTTATGGAAATTTTTAGCATTATGAGCCTTTTCAATTTCTTTAACAAAGTTAACTTCAGTTTGCGCTTGAGTAACTAAACAAAAACCTACAAAAATAAAAACCAGAATTTTTCTCATCCTCAAAAGTAAAAATTCAATAAGCGTACTATTTCATTAGAAGGTCATTAAAAGTGAAGGACTAAGATAAATGAGGTTAAATAAGATTTATAATCAATAGGTTCCTAAACGTTTAGGACACTATTTCCAAAGAATAAATAATGAAATTAACTTAATTGATGTAGATTCTGTAAAGAAGAACACCCAAGATGATGGAAATTTTGAAAGGAAAGAATCAACAATAGAAAGTACTAGTGTATTTTAGAAGCTACTAATAGACAAATAATAGGTAGGAGCGAAATGATGAAAGTGAATAGATTAGAAATAATGGCATAAAATCTGGTAGAGTAAATACAACAGATGCAGAAATTATTGATGGAATGGCACAGTATGAAAAAGCTTCAACCCTGATCTGGCGTAATAATAATTAACCTTAAAAAAATAATTTATGAAATGGTTGGGTAGAAGGTCTAGTAGTAATATTGAAGACCGTAGAGGTTTATCGGGCGGTAAAATTGCTGCAGGAGGAGGAATAATTGGGGTGATTTTTTTACTTGCTCAAATGTTTTTAGGTGGAGATAGTGCGCAAGTTTTAAATCAAATTCAAAACCAAGTATTACAAGGTAGTAATAGTGGTGGCACAGAAAGAGAGCTAACAGCATCTGAAAAAAAACAGGGCGAATTTGTATCTGTTGTTTTTGCAGATACAGAGGATATTTGGGGTAAAATATTTGCCGAACAAGGATCTAATTACCAACAACCAAAAATGGTTTTATTTACAGATGGGGTTCAAACGGAATGCGGAGGTGCGTCTTCTGCAGTTGGACCATTTTATTGCCCAGCAGACCAAAACGTTTATATAGATTTAACTTTTATGGATGAGCTTAAAACAAGATTTGGAGCAAAGGGCGGTGATTTTGCGACAGCTTATGTAATTGCGCATGAAGTAGGACATCATATACAAACTTTATTAGGTACTTCTAATAAAGTTAGACAAATGCAGGAAGGTATGAGCGAAAAAGAAGCTAATCGGTTATCTATTGCGCAAGAATTACAAGCAGAATTTTATGCAGGAATTTTTGCACATTATAATAAACAATACTTAGAAGAAGGTGATATTGAAGAAGCCATGAGAGCCGCACAAGCAGTTGGAGATGATGCTATACAACAAAAAACACAAGGTAAAATTGTACCAGATGCTTTTACGCATGGAACATCTAAACAAAGAATGTACTGGTTTATGAAAGGCTATAATTCTGGAAATATTAAAGACGGTGACACTTTCTCAGAAATAATGTAAAATTTAACTTAAAATTAAAAAAGGCTATTTGTTTTAAAACAAATAGCCCTCATTATCTAAAAATATGTTTATACTAATTGTTTGGCAAAACAGCCAAAACAGTAACTCCTCCTTTTACAACTTGGTTTAAATTAACATTGATTTTTGTGCCCACCGGTAAAAAAACATCAACTCTAGAGCCAAATTTTATAAACCCAAACTGTTCTGCTTGCTCAACTTTATCACCCTCTTTTAAGTACCAAACAATTCTGCGGGCCAATGCACCAGCAATTTGACGGTATAAAATTTCTGTTCCTTTTCCGTTATCAACTACTGTAGTTGTTCTTTCGTTTTCAGTTGATGATTTTGGATCCCATGCCACTAAGTATTTACCAGGGTGGTATTTAAAAAACTTAACTACCCCGCTCATTGGATTTCTATTTACGTGAACATTTACTGGCGACATAAAAACAGAAAGCTGTACTCTCTTATCTTTAAAATATTCTCCTTCTTCAGTTTCTTCAATTACCACTACTTTACCATCTGCAGGGCAAATAATTTGACGTTCGTTAATTGTTAAGGTTCTTGTAGGGCTTCTGAAAAATTGTACAATAGTGATAAACAGAAATAAAGATACCGCATACCAAAACCATACAAACCAAGTAACATCGGGAATATAGTATTTTATGATTACGTTGGTAATGGCTATAAATAAAACGCAAAGTGCTAATGAAGTATATCCCTCTTTATGAAAAGTCATGTTTTTTGAAAATTTATGCGAAATTACTAATAAGTTATCAAATAGAGGTAAACGAATATTACAGGAGCTGAAAGCAACAAGCCATCAAACCTATCTAATACACCGCCATGTCCGGGCAGCATTTTACCAGAATCCTTAATATCTATACTTCGTTTAAACATAGATTCTACCAAATCGCCTAAGGTACCAAAACAAGAAATAATTAATGCCATCGCTAGCCAATGATAATAGGGATACTCTGTGAAATAAATCGAAATAATGTATCCAGCAAGGAGACAGGTTAAAATACCACCAATAAAACCTTCCCAAGATTTTTTTGGAGAATGACGCTCAAACAAACGGGTTTTACCAAATTTAACTCCAAATAAATAAGCTCCTGTATCATTACACCAAAGCATAATAAAAAAAGCTAAAGCTAAATGATAATTAAAAGTGCCTGATATAAATGAAAAACTTACAAAGAAAATAAATGGAACAACGGCATAAATTAAACCTAAAAAAGTGTAAGCTATGTTGCTAAAAGGCAGTTTAGATTTTTTATAAAGCTCTCTAATAAATATCCCAAAAAATAGTGGGATGTTTATTAAGAGCCATTTACTTTCAAATTCGATAAAAAACCGCCCGACTATAGATGCAAAAATGATTAGTGCTGCTGCATAACCAATTGTACGGTGCGGCCTTAAACCTGTTGTTTTAATTAACGTAAAAAATTCTATAAGACATAATAAACTTAAGAACATATAAAAGCCTATAAAAACATACGGCCCGCTTAACATTGATGCTAGCATTACCAAAACAAATATGAAACCTGTTATTGCTCTAGTTTTCATTACAAATCGTTTTGAGAAATAATTTCTGATGCTTTTTGAGTATTTTCTTCTTGTATATGTACTTCAACTTCTCCAAACTTGTAAGATGTGTCTTGCTTATTCATTATTACCGCTTCAATCTGGTGGTCTATTAATACTTGCTTTACAATTTCGGCTCGGTAAAAATCGCCAGAGGCGTAAATTTTAACCCAATTTTTATCCATTTAAAGTTTGTTTTTGTTGTGCTTGTTTAAAAAAGTAGTAAAACAAAGTTAAGCTAATAATTGCACTTACTAAATAACTGTAATTATTGAATGTTGCGTTTTGATCTAAATTATCTAAGCTTTTACCTTGTTTCTGTAAAATAAATGCCATTATAACTGCGGTTCCATTATTTAAGAAATGCCCTAAAATAGGTAAGTACATACTTTTACCGCATAATAAAAGGTATCCAAATAAAGCACCTAAAAGCATTCGAGGAAAAAAACCAAAGAATTGTAAATGTATGGCACTAAAAATAATTGCTGTTACCCAAATAGCAATATGATGGTTTTTAAGCCATTGTCCGAAAATATTTTGTAAGCCTCCTCTAAAGAAAAGCTCCTCTCCAATGGCAGGTATAATAGCAACCATTACCAAATTAATGGCTAAATCGCTATAAGTTTTCATGATTAAAAGCTTTTTGGTAAGCTCGCCAGCTTCTAATTCTTTTGCTTTCATCCAAACTTCTAAATCTTTTAAAAATGCGGGCAAACTCATTTTTTGGTTCATCAACGCAACCCATTCAAACAGTGGGCTAGCACTCATCATCAATAAAAAAGCAATCAGTAATAAACTGATATTGAGTTTTTTGTCAAAATAATAGTATTGCTTAGGCTTAACTTCATTAATATAAGCAAATGCAATTGGCGCTGCAACAAACATTCCTAAAGAACTGCTTATTTGGAAAATTCTCAGCAGATTCAAATCCATATTCATTGGATTGTCTGAGAGTGAGGCTAAACTAGCATGATCTGAATTTAAAATCAGCCAGCCTCCAATACCGATAATTGTGAATATTAAAGCTCCCGTAATGGCAGAAACTATTAGAAACATGATTTGAAAGAATGGATGGTAAGCTGTTGACTTTTGCATGTCAATCATAATAAATACTTTTTGGTAAATTTGCGGTAAAATAACAATTAGATTTGTGAATGTCTGTTAAAATAGGAAATATTGACTTAGGGAATTTCCCTTTATTGCTTGCGCCGATGGAAGATGTGAGTGATCCGCCGTTTCGTTATGTATGTAAGCAAAGCGGGGTAGATATGATGTATACCGAATTTATATCTTCGGAGGGCCTGATTAGAGATGCGGCGAAAAGCCGTCAGAAATTGGATATTTTTGAATACGAGAGACCTATTGGTATTCAAATTTTTGGTTCGGAGATTGACCACATGCGTCAAGCAACAGAGATTTCCTCACAAGCAAATCCAGATTTGATTGATATTAATTACGGTTGTCCAGTAAAAAATGTGGCTTGCAGAGGCGCTGGGGCTAGTTTATTACAGGATATTGATAAAATGGTAAAAATGACTGCTGCCGTAGTGAACGCCACCCATTTGCCGGTAACCGTAAAAACGCGTTTAGGTTGGGATGATAACACTAAAAATGTTTACGAAGTTGCCGAACGACTGCAAGATGTTGGTATAAAAGCTTTAACCATACATGGACGTACAAGAGCACAAATGTATAAAGGCAGTGCAGATTGGTCTTTAATTAGAGAGATAAAAAGAAACCCACGCATAAAAATCCCGATTTTTGGTAATGGTGATATTGAATCGCCAGGGAAAGCGGCAAATTGGCGTTTGGAGTATGAGGTAGATGGGATTATGATTGGCAGAGCCGCAATTGGTTATCCTTGGATTTTTAGGGAAATAAAACACTTTTTTGAAACTGGCGAGCATTTAGCCGGACCAACTTTGCAAGAACGTATTGACACCTGTAAAACCCACTTGCACAAATCTTTAGAGTGGAAAGGCCCTAAAACCGGCATTTTTGAAATGCGTAGACATTATGCCAATTATTTTAAAGGCATCTCTAATTTTAAAGAGTACCGCATGCAATTGGTTTCTTTAGATACTTTAGAACAAATTGAAGATGTTTTAAATGATATCTCTAATAAATTTGACCCGGAATTGGTTTAAAATTTGCTATTTAAATATTATTCTGATAAATTGAAAAAAATAAATTAAACATGGTAGCCCAAATTACAGAAGGAGTTAAGGTTTCTGTTGAAACCACCTACCAGCCAGAATATTCCAATCCGGCTAATGAGCATTTTATGTTCGCTTATAAAATTCAGATAGAAAATTTGAGTGAATACAGCGTACAATTATTGCGCAGGCATTGGGTAATTTTTGATTCTAATGGAACCAAAAGAGAGGTTGAAGGCGAAGGCGTGGTGGGCTTACAACCCATTATTGAACCAGGGCAAAACTATGAATATGTATCGGGCTGTAACCTGAAAACAGACATGGGCGCAATGCAAGGCACTTACCAAATGAAACGTTTGGTAGATGAAGAGCTTTTTGATGCGCTTATTCCGGAATTTAATTTAATTGCTCCTTTTAAGTTGAATTAAGGGGATTTTTCTTTTGTTAAAGCATTTCTGGATTGTATATATTTTTTGCGAGTTAGAAAATAGCAGGTCCAGACTACTAAAACTAATTTTAAACTTTTAATCAATCACATTGGATACAAAAAATCAATCTAAATAGAAATAAAACTGTAAATTGTATCGTGGAAGAAAAAGGCTATATAGAAGTTAAAATTGATGGTTTAGTTGGCGGTAAGCCGCTGAAACCAATCGATATCGACATTGCTGAGATAAGAGAAATTATTAGCGATGTGGAATCTTTTTTGTATCCAACCAGAGGAGAAAAAGCAGAACGTCCTCATATTTCATACAAGCTAGAAGAAGGTTCGGCAAGAAATTTATTTTACTTACCAATTTCAGCTGTTTTGCTGTTTAATGGTTTGACAGGGGAAATTAGAAACAGAGGAAATATAGAATTTTTAGATAATAAGAGGGCAGAAATTATTGATAAATTTCAACGTAAAGCAAAAGAAAAGAATCTTGAAATTTCGTTTTACAGTTCATCGAATGATGAAATAATATTGAAAATTAGTCAAGAAACCAAGTTCTTTAAAATTGCAGCTACTTTTATTGAGACTGAACTTGTTTTATATGGTAAGGTGAATGAAGAGGGAGGTAATAATCCAAACTTTCACTTACTAACTAAAGAATACGGTAAACTAGTTATAAGTGCAACCGAACAACAGCTTCTATAAGGAGAAAAGCGTTTGTTTAAAACTTATGGAGTTAGGGTAAGAGCGAAACAAAATCTTGCTGATGGAAAACCTTTTGATTTAAAATTGATTGATTATATTACCTACAACCCAAACTATAGTGAGCATAAATTGGATTTACTAATTGAAAGAGCATCGAAAATGTGGAATCAAATCCCTAATGTAGATTCCTGGTTAAGCGAAATAAGAGGAGGAGTAAATGGATAGTATTCTCCTTGACACTTCTTTTTGTATTCGATTGCTAAAGAGCAATGTCCATTACATCAAAATGCAAAAGACTATTTTAAATACTTTTTAGAAAAAAAAATAGAAATCTATTTATCAAGTATTGTAATTGCTGAATACTCAGTTAAAGACGATGTTAACAATTTACCTCTTGAATTTGTTAAAATTATTCCGTTTGATTTTTTTGACGGTAAAACAGCCGGTGAGTTCCATTCAATTTTAATAAATAATAAGGAACAAGTCGCCAAGATAGAACGCAACGTAATTAAAGACGATTGCAAACTGATAGCTCAGATATTTAATAGAAAAATTGGGGCATACATAACAAAGGATAAAAAATCATTTGGACAAATATTTATTCCAATACAAAACACCAAAGGTTTCAATATTAAATTGCTCGATTTAGAGATTGCATTAAAGGGTTACAAAGGAGAGTTATTTTAATAATTAACCTAAATGAACTACCTCCTCCTCCTTACCCCATTTTTCATCCTTATATACTTCTTATTTAAAAGAAAAGCCCAAAACAAGAAGAAGGCTCTGATGAACCAATTCTTGATTTAAAAGCCATTCTTGAAGAAAATGTAGATTTTTATCAAAACTTAAATGATGAGAAAAAAGGATTATTTGAGCATTTAGTTATTCAGTTTTTGAGTGAAACCCGTGTTGAAGGTGTGGGTTTATTGATTAACGATTTAGATAAAGTTTTAATAGCTTCGAGTGCGGTAATCCCGGTTTTTGGTTTTCCGGGTTGGCATTATAAAAACCTAAGCAATGTACTGCTGTATCCAAATACTTTTAACCAAGAGTTTCAGTTTGAAGGTGGCGAACGCCAAATATTAGGGATGGTAGGTACAGGTTATATGAATGGGCAAATGTTACTTTCTAAAGAAGCTTTGTACCGTGGCTTTTCCGAAAACAATGGCAAAGAAAATACAGCCATTCACGAATTTGTGCATCTGCTAGACAAAACTGATGGCGCTGTTGATGGCTTTCCTGAAATATTAATGCATCATAAATATAGTGAACCTAGGTTAAAAATGATTCATCAAGAAATGAACTTGATTAAAAGAGGTAAATCTGATATTGATCCTTATGCCTTAACTAACGAAGCGGAATTTTTAGCTGTAGCAGCAGAATATTTTTTTGAAAAGCCAGAGCAATTAAAAGATAAACGCCCAGAATTATATGATTTATTGAGTAAAATATTTTTGCAGGATTTAGCAAAATAAAAGATTTTAAATAAACGCTTGAACGAGTTTCAAAAGAGAAAAGCAGCTATAAAATGCATTGTTTATTTTCTTAAGTTTGCATCTTTAAAATTAATTTTAACAAAGCTTTTATAGCTTAACAATATTTAAAACAAAACATAAAAATTAAGATATGATTATAGAGCCAAGAATGAGGGGATTTATATGCCTAACTTCACATACCAAAGGTTGTGAGCAAAGCGTGTTAAATCAAATTGACTTTGTTAAATCTAAAGGTGAAATTGATGGTCCAAAAAAAGTATTGGTAATTGGTGCTTCAACTGGTTTTGGTTTGGCTTCTCGTATTACAAGTGCATTTGGCTCAAACGCAGCAACTATTGGTGTTTTTTTTGAGAAAGCTCCTCAAGCAGGTAAAACAGCATCACCAGGTTGGTATAATAGTGCGGCTTTTCAGCAAGAAGCAAAAAAAGCTGGTTTATATGCAAAAAGCATTAACGGAGATGCTTTTTCTGATGAAATTAAAGCAAAAACTATTGCATTAATTAAAGAAGATTTAGGGCAAATAGATTTAGTGATTTACAGTTTAGCATCGCCAGTAAGGGTACATCCTAAAACTGGTGTTACGCACCGTTCTGTACTTAAACCTATTGGCCAAACTTATACCAACAAAACAGTTGATTTTCATACCGGTGTAGTTTCAGAAATTTCTATTGCGCCTTGTACTGATGAAGATATAGACAATACCGTTGCTGTAATGGGTGGCGAAGATTGGCAAATGTGGATGGACGAGCTTTTAAAAGCTGGTGCTATTGCTGATGGTGCAAAAACGGTTGCTTATTCTTATATAGGCCCATCACTTACAGAAGCAGTTTACAGAAAAGGAACCATTGGTAAGGCAAAAGATCATTTAGAAGCAACTGCTTTTAAAATTACCGAAAGCTTAAAAAGTGTAAATGGCGAAGCATATGTTTCTGTAAACAAAGCTTTGGTTACACAGGCAAGTTCTGCAATTCCGGTGATTCCATTATATATTTCTCTGCTTTATAAAGTGATGAAAGAAAAAGGAATACATGAAGGATGTATTGAGCAAATTCAACGTTTATTTGCAGAACGTTTATATACTAGTGGCGAAATAGCAACTGATGAAGCAGGTAGAATTAGAATTGATGATTGGGAAATGCGTGAGGATGTGCAAAATGCCGTTGCAGAATTATGGTCAAAAGCAAGTACAGAAACTCTTCCTGAATTAGGAGATTTAGCGGGTTATAAATCTGACTTCTTAAACTTATTTGGTTTTGGCTTTGATGGTATTGATTATTTAGCTGATGTAAACGAGCAAACAGAAATTGAAGGTTTACAATAGTCTTTAATAATATTTTAAGCTGAATAAATAATAATGTCTAAATAAAAAATCCCGGAAGAAGTGAAATTCTTCCGGGATTCATAACTGTCCGAACAAATAATATACAAAAAAGGCCTGTATAATTCTAATTTTGAGTTGCGAAAC
>NZ_JBHULV010000009.1:0-5171 GCF_042684645.1 Pedobacter alpinus | reverse complement strand
AAGACTTAAGGCAGGATGGGATAACGACTATCTAATAAAAATCTTTAATCAAATTTAAATGCGTTGACCCTGGCTTTGGGAGTGAATAGTGAATAGGAAATAGTGAAAAGGCTTATCTTATAAACATTAGTTTAGGTTTAGCTAAACCTAATTTAAATCACACATTCTTCTTTGTTTTTAGGCAAATCTTCCTCATGAGTTGCCTCGCTATGTATATCAATAATTTCTCCTTCTGCGTTTAAAATAATGGCTGTTAACTTATTGCATTTATAAGCACCAGTATCAATATTTATAGAGTGCGAATTAAAATCATACAAAGCACTTTCTTTTGGCGTATGCCCAAAAATTTGAAGTTGTTTTAACTTTATGGTTTCGTTTCGTTGCCAAACAACGCCTTCTTTATTATCGGCATTAAATGGATCTAAAGTATCAGAAATACCTGCGTGAGAAACTATGAAATTAGGAGTTTCAAAATACAACGGAAATGTAGCAAACCAATCCGCATCTTTATTAATTTCTCTACCAGCTAATAAATACTGACTAAAAGTTCTTTCTCCCGATTTCTCGTACCAATCTTTATTAAATTCTGTTAAGCAATGGTTTAAAAACAAATGCTCGTGGTTGCCTCTTATAACAACAGTATCTTTATGTTTTTTTTGCAAATCATAAATAACTTCAGCCACTTGCGGACTATGATTTCCATGATCAATAATATCCCCCACAAATAATAATTGTTGATTGGTAGCATCCCATTTCTCAAGTAATAATTGCAAAGTGTGGAAACAACCATGTACATCGCCAACAATAAAATAATTCTTCATATTAATAAATTACAGCTTTAATTATTTTTCAAATTTACAAATACCAGTCCAAATTTCGCTTAAGGTTGGGTATATACCATCAACTTTATCATTAATTGTTTATTCTACCATTATGGATAAAAGCATAAACTTTAATCACAGATAATTTCGCCCTTGTCTGGTGCGGTATAGATGAAGAATTAAAAGCACTAACTTTCATAGCATCAGACTCAGGCGAGAGTTTATTCAACTTATTTATTGTTTTTATAGGCTTTCATGTGTTCGCTCTCGCTCGGGTTTTGGTTACTTTTTTGCGGAAAAAATTGCGTAGCACTCTTGAATACCAAAAAATGAAATGATGAAAAATGAAAAAAGTAACTGCCAATTCCCGGCATAAGGGCAGGAAAGACTTGTGCGAGATGCCATTAATAAATTTAAATAAATAATCAACAATTAAAATTAGTATGGTTTTTATTTATTTTTCTCCTCAATCCATTTAGATAAATATTTGGTACTCATTAAAGTATGATGATTTAGCATTGTGCCTAAAAAATTATGCTTTCTATGTAAAACCAAATGTGCTTTAATATCTAATAAAACATCAATTAATTGTGTGTTCCAGTAATTTTCATCGTACAACTCATTAATAATATTTGTTCCGTTTTGCTGAAATCTATTCCAAAGCGTTTCATTAGTATATAGTTTAACAGCGTCATCCGCAAAATCTTTAGCCAAATTAGCGATAAAGCCACTCCAAGGTAAACCGTTATGCATAGCTTCGGCACCAATATGTGTACTTACATTTGGCGTACCGCTTTGCATGGCATCTATTAATTTACCTTTTAAACCAGCGCCAAACACCAACGGAGCCAAACAAATCCTAGCAATTCCCATCACATCTTTCACATTTCTAACCCTTCCTTTAATATAAAATCCTTCTTTAGGGTTTCTCAATTGCGTTACTTTTTCTGACGGGTAAGAACCAAAAACATGCATCTCTGCATCGGGCATTTTTTTTCTAATTAATGGCCAAATTTCTGTTTTTAAAAATAAAACGGCTTGGTAATTTGGTTCATGTAAAAAATTTCCAATAGTAATAAAATGAGCTCTTTCTTGAAATGGGAGCCATTTTTTTGTTTCTTCCTCAGTAATATTTGGTAACATAAAAGGCAAATACATTAAAACAGATTCGTCTATTTTAAAAATATCTACCAAAATATTCATTTCATAAGTAGAGATAATTAGCGATAAATCGCACCTTAAAATACTTGCAATTTCTCTTTTAGCAACATCCTCCAACAATAAATCGTCTAACTTAAAATCTTGCTTAGCTTTATATGCTTTTTGGCGACCAGCTCTTAAACAATGTAAATCCTCGGTATCTAAAACCCGCATGGCGTTGGGGCAATTTTCTGTTACTCGCCAACCAAATTGTTCTTCGGTCATAAACCTATCAAACAAAACCAAATCAGGGTTTAAAGTTTTTATAAATTCATCAAAAGCTTCATCGTTTAATTTAATGCTTACTTTATTTACGCCTAATTCGACTAAATCAACCATAAATTCACTATCAGCAGCAGCTGTGCTAAAAGTAACTTTCCAGTTTTGTTTTAAAAAAGAAGCAATCAATTGCATCATTCTACTCCCCGCCGCAGATGATCTTGGCTCGGGCCAAACCGTACCAATAATTAACACTTGTTTAATAGCTCTACTCATTTATATACCGCTAAAAATTAAATTTTCTTTTTGTAGATGACTTAAATTAGTCTCATTTTTAAATATTCCGTAAACTGATGCTCCGCTACCACTCATTAATGTAAATAATGCTCCAGCTTCTTTCATCGCCACTTTTACTTCATTAATCTTAGGATGATTTTTTAAAATATGTGCTTCAAAATCGTTGGTTATTTTCCCTTCCCATTCTTCAACTGGCATTTTAATCAATTCTTTTAACGATTGTTTGCTTTCCTGAGGCTTCACTCCCTGATAAGCTTCTGCTGTAGAAACATGAACTTGCGGCATCGCCAATGCCAAATGATATGTAGAAAGATCTAATTCAATGTTTTCAAAAACATCACCCTTATCAAAAGCAAAAACTGGCTTATTTTCAATAAAAAAAGCACAATCTGCACCTAATAATTGGCAATAGCTTTGCATTTTTTCAGTAGATAAACCTAAATTAAATTTTGTATTTACCAATTTGATGAAAAACGCAGCATCAGCAGAACCGCCGCCTAAACCCGCTCCAATAGGAATATGCTTGTGCAAATGGATGTTAATGTTAGGCAAATCAAAATCTTTACGCAATAAAGCATAAGCCTTTAAACATAAATTATCATTCGCATTTCCAGGAATACTAATTCCCGAGGTTTCAAAGCTCATTTCTGGTGCTTCAATCAATTCTAAAGCATCTTTTATTTGAATGGGATAAAAAATAGTTTCTAAATTATGGTAACCATCAGGTCGTCGGCTGGTGATATTTAAACCGATATTGATTTTTGCATTTGGAAAAGTAATCATCAATATTAACAATTAGGAGTTTTGCACATTAATAGGATTGCAAATATAGATTAATTTAATTTGTAGGATATAAATGTTTAGGTTGCACAGAGAAATAATAATTTGTGCATTTATACACTCCGCCAGCTGGCGGATATATCTTTTTTTGTCATCCTGAGCGAAGTCGAAGGACAAAAAAAGGATGTCGTTACTATCGTTAATGCAAAAAAAATACTAGTTGTAAGAAAAATAGTTTTTATCTAGCGTAAGTAGAAACGTTAAATGCCGAAAGTTCGCCCTTGTCCGCCAGCTGGCGGAGGAGAAAGATGAAGAAGTCAAAGCGCTAACCTTCATAGCATCAGGCGCAGGCGAGAGTTTTTTTTACTTTTTTGCGGAAAAAATTGCGAAGCACTCTTGAATTCCTTAAAATAAAATAAGGAAAAAATGAAAAAAGTAAAAGCCTTTGCCCGGCTTGAGGGCAGGAAAGACTGAGTGCAGGGAACAAAAAAATTACGTTCAAAGACAGAAAAAAATATAAAACATTCTTTAACAAAGAAATATAAAAATGAAACAATATTTAGATTTAATGAGCCATGTTTTAGAACATGGTACACAAAAACACGATAGAACAGGCACAGGCACAATTAGCGTTTTTGGTTATCAAATGCGTTTTAATTTAGCCGAAGGTTTTCCGATGGTCACCACTAAAAAACTACATTTAAAATCTATTATTCACGAATTAATTTGGTTTTTAAGTGGCGATACCAATATTAAATATTTAAAAGAAAACGGAGTTAAAATTTGGGACGAATGGGCAGATGAAAACGGAGATTTAGGGCCGGTTTATGGTTCGCAATGGCGTTCGTGGCCAAAGCCTGATGGTGGACATATTGACCAAATCACCAACATCATCAATCAAATAAAGAACAACCCAGATAGCCGCAGAATTATAGTTTCTGCTTGGAACGTTGCCGAAGTGGAAAACATGGCTTTGCCACCTTGTCATAGTTTTTTTCAGTTTTATGTAGCGCCAGCAGATGTTGCAAAAGGAGAAACAAAAGGTAAATTAAGCTGCCAATTGTACCAACGCAGCGCCGATATATTTTTAGGAGTGCCTTTTAACATTGCTTCTTATGCCTTATTAACCATGATGGTTGCTCAAGTTTGTGATTTAAGCGTAGGAGATTTTGTACACACTTTAGGCGATGCGCATTTGTACAATAACCATATTGAGCAAACCAATTTACAATTATCTCGTGAGCCAAAAGCATTGCCACAAATGAAAATTAATCCTGAGGTTAAAGATATTTTTGGGTTTAAATTTGAAGATTTTGAATTGGTAGGTTATGAACCGCATCCGCATATTAAAGGGGCTGTGGCGGTATAAATGTTCCGATAAATGTTAGCACCATTTTGTTAAAGGCAACATTATCAAACAATTTTAAGAATGAAACAAGTGAAACTCTTAATGTTATGTTTTGTGATTATCTTCATAGGATGTAGACCTTTAAAAAATTTAAGTCCAATGACATATTCAATTGAGCCAATTGAGAAAAATGAATTCGCAAAATTGGATGGAAGTTATAATGACGTTCAAGATACAGTATTTGGAGAAATGGAACATTTTCCTAAACGCGGAAAAGACGAAAATAGCAGAAGACTTCTTGACAGGCTATTTATCTTTTACCCTAATAATGCATATGATAAAGGGACGATAGTAGATATTAAATTCACTTCAAATAGAAAAGCGACAATCAGCGCTTATCAGAACGGGACAGTTTTGTTTACTAAAAACATCCAAGGTAAATCATAACTGTCCGAACAAATAATATACAAAAAAGGCCTGTATAATTCTAATTTTGAGTTGCGAAA